>JBDKEO010000054.1:0-5851 GCA_039795205.1 Actinomycetota bacterium | reverse complement strand
GCCGAACTTCGGGTGGTGACCGTTGAATCTGGGCCGAACCTCGAGGCTCGGGCGCGCGACGCGCGTTTTGCGGCATTGCCAACCGACGTGCTCACCGGCCACACAGCTGACGACCAGGCCGAAACGGTGCTGATCAACCTCATGCGTGGTTCGGGCACTGCCGGTCTGGCAGGAATGCGGCTCGAGCATCACCCGCTCTTGCGACTTCGGCGGTCAGAAACTCGGGCCCTGTGTGCCGAACTCGAGCTAAAGCCTCTCCACGATCCAATGAATGACGACGACCGTTACCAGCGGGTGCGGGTGCGAAACGAAGTCATCCCGCTGCTCAAAGACATTGCTCAACGCGACATCGTCGACGTGATCTCCCGACAAGCCGAAATGTTGCGCGACGACAACGACTTGCTCGACGAACTCGCCGCGATGATCGACGTCACCGACGCGCGAGCCTTGGCTGCGGCCCCGATTGTGCTCTCGCGACGTGCGATTCGACAGTGGCTCGCCAACCCCTTGCCGCCCGATGCGGCGACCGTGGAACGCGTGCTCACAGTGGCACGAGGTGATGCGACAGCGTGTGACGTGGGTCGTGGCCGACAAGTGCGCCGCAGTCACCAACGACTCGGATTGCACAATCTCAACGTGTTGTAACATCTTCTGCCGATGTCACAGAAACTTCGCGGCAAGTGGGCGCTCGGAATTCAGCCGCGCGATCTGACATGGATCATCAAAGACCGCTTAGCAATCTGCGAGCGCCCAGGTGGTTTCGGCGCCAGCCACCGAAAGGTGCGTCGTCAAGAAGAAGTCATCTGGCTACGCGAGAATGACTTCCACTGCATCGTCAGCGTGAGTGGTGCGCCACACAACCTGCAGACGTACGAAGAAATCGGCGTTCCCTACCGCCACATTCCGCTTCTCACGAGTGACGTCATTGACGACTGGTGCCGCAGTTTCTTCGTTGAACTGAACTCCCTCCTCTCTTCTGGTCATCGCACCATCGTGCACGCCGAAGAAGTGAGCGACCAGCTCGTCAGCATCATGGGTGCATACCTTCGGTGGCTCGGCGTTGTCAAAGAGCCGACGGAAGCCGTCACGCTCATTGAGCGACTCACCAATCGTGCACTCGAGCCAGCGTCTCGGTCGCTGATCTTTCGCGCGCACGAGTTTCGCCAGAGCTGACTGCTCACTGGCCTCACACTCTGGCGACACGTCGCCTCAGTAATCTGAGACACGTGGGAGAACAACGGCTCCTTGTCGTTGGAGTCGGCAGCGAGCTTGGCTCGCTGGCGACGGCATTGCTGGAGCAACAGGATCAGTTTGCGGATGTGCACGGCATCGATGTGCACCCACCGCGACGCCGTTTGCGACGAACGACCTTTCACCGAGTGGAGCATGATGACTCGGCAGAATTCGTGCGGCGAATCACCTCTCTTCGACCCGACGTCATCGTCCATCTCGGAATCTGGGAGCCACACGCTCGATTGGGCACGAAGGAAGCCCGACTCGCGACAGGCAACTACGCCAAGACCTTGTGCGAGGCAATCAGCACGCTGAGTGGGCTCACACGTTTGGTGGTGCGCTCGGGCATTGAGGTGTACGGTTCGCACGCCGGACGCGTGTATGACGAGCGCTCACCGATTGCTCCGACGTCGACCTACGGACACATGTTGAGCTCGCTCGAGGCGATGATCTCCGAGGCTGCGCCGTCGACGACCACCACGACGGTGCTGCGACTGGCCCCAGTGATCGGAGCACACGTGCCGAGCCCGCTCGGACGACTTCTGCGACTTCCATTCGTGCCAGTCGACCCCACGTCGCGGGCGAAGTTTCAAGTCGTCGCTGATGACGATGCGGCTCGCGCCGTTGCGTACGCAGCACTCAATGGACGACACGAGGCCGTCAACGTCGTTGCCGATGGGTCGGTCAACATCTCGTCAGTGATGCGCCAAGGTCGACGACTACCAGTGCCTGTGCTTCCACTTGCATGGCCGCTTGCATCATCGATCACCACGTTGGCTGGTGCACCGCTCCCCGATCACGTACGAGAACTACTGCAACGCGGTCGGCTCGCCAAAACGCTGACTCACGATCTTGACTATCGACCAGTTCATGCAACCGCAGACGTCGTAAGTCGTTTGTATTCGTGGCCCTCGGTCGTGCGAATCTCGCCAAAAGAAACCCGAGAGCGGGTGGCCTGATGCCTTGGATTCAGCGACCCGACGGTACGTCGATTCATAGTCAAGTCACCGGGCGGGCCGACGCGGCGCCCGTGTTGCTTATCCAAGGCCTCGGAATGGACAAGAACGGTTGGGCATTGCAACGAATTGCGATGGCTACCAAGTACCGCACAATTGCCGTTGACAACCGCGGCGCTGGACGAAGTTCGATTCCCCACCAGCCATTCACGCTCGAAGATATGGCCGATGACGCGGCAGCCGTACTCGACCACTACGGAGTGCAGGATGCCCACATCGTCGGCGCATCGATGGGCGGTGCGATCGCCCAGATTCTTGCCGTGAAGCACCCGACACGCGTTCGTTCGTTGACCCTCGCCTGCACTGCCTGCCGAAACCTGCCGTGGCGAAACGAACTGCTGCGGCACTGGGCAGACACGGCCAATGTGCGCGGGCTACGCCAATGGGCTGACGAATCAGCACGATGGCTCGTCGGCCCGAGGTCGTTCCGGCGACTGGCGCCGGCGATTGGTTGGCTTGGCCCATTGGCGACGTTTCGCCCTTCGCGCGGTTTCAGCGCCCAAGTGGGTGCGATTCTCGATACCGACGACTCGATGGTTGCCGAACTTGGTCGAATAACCGCTCCCACACTCGTTGTGGTCGGCAACCAAGACATCCTCACCCCGCGTGCCGACAGCGAAGAGATTGCTGAGCGGATACCGCAAGCCGAACTCGTAGTGATCTCTGGTGCTGCGCACGGGTTGATGATCGAGCATGCGTCGACCTTCAACCGGGTGGTGCTCGACTTCATCGATCGCTCAGAGCGCGCGGTGCGGTCGTCGTATCGCTTGAACTAAATCTCGATGCGAGTCGTCGTCGTCGGTGCAGGAATCAGCGGCTTGCTCGCCGCACGACGGTTGGTCGAGGCAGGTCATACGGTCACCACATTCGACAAAGGTCGCTCAAGCGGGGGTCGCTGCGCGACACGGCGCATCGGCAGTTCGACATTCGACCACGGTGCACAGTTCTTCACGGTGCGATCAGACGAGTTCGCTGCATTGGTGCACGGATGGCTCGCCGAGGGAATCGCAAAAGAGTGGTGTCGCGGTTTCTCCGAACACGATGGACACCCTCGCTATTGCGGAGTCAATGGCATGACCTCGATCACCAAACGATTGGCAGAAGGACTCGACGTGAGATATTCGAGCATGGTGTTCTCGCTCGAACGACTGCCGAGAAGCTGGCGGGTGCATCTCGACGACGGAACTTCAGTCGAGACTGACCATGTCGTTCTCACGTGCCCGGTGCCGCAGTCGATGGCGCTCATCGTGAACACCGACATCGAGGTGCCCGATGCGATACGCACCATCGAATACGACAAGATCATCGCTGCACTCGTCGTCGTCGAAGGCGAGACGAACGTGCCGGCACCAGGCGGTGTTCAAAACGCTGATACGACGTTCTCATTCATCGCCGACAACAAGCAGAAGGGCATCAGCGGCACGGGGGCACTCACCTTCCACTGCTCGCCAAGCTTCAGCGAAGAGCACTGGTGGACGGATGCCGCAACCACCCATGAAGACGTGATGCGCAGAGCACAGGAGTGGATCGGCGATGCGAAGGTCGTCGAACACCAACCCAAACGTTGGCGCATGGCCGCACCACGCACCACGTGGCACGAACGTTGCTGGTCATCGAGCGGCGTGACGCTCGCCGGCGATGCATTTGCCGGCCCAAAAGTGGAAGGCGCAGCGCTCTCTGGTTTGGCCGCAGCACAGCGGGTGCTGTCTTACTAGATGTACGCGGCCCAAGAAGCCGCGGATCAGAGGTCGACGAGCGAGTCGAGCAGGGCGCGCGGAGCGCGACGCAACGCTTCGGTAGCGGCGCCAGCCGGCAATTTGTCGCACTCTGCTTCGGCGGCGCTGGCATAGTCGCGCGCCGTTTCAAGCGCAGCTGAGAGCCCCGGACCATTGCGCACGATCTTGAGAGCTTTGGTGCGCTCCTTGGCGGTCAGTGGCGAGCCGAGTAGGTCGTACAACTCGCGCGACTCGGCGGAGTCGTGCGACAGCGTCAACAACACAGGCAGCGTGTAGACGCCTTCTTCCAGGTCGTGGCCGGCAGGTTTGCCGAGTTGCTCGTCGGTGGCGACGATGTCGAGTACGTCATCGACGATTTGGAACACCATGCCGTAGGCATCCGCCACGTTCGTGATGACGTCGGTGATCTGCCGGTCGTGGCCGGCAACGAGCGACCCAATTCGAGCCGACGTCGCGAACAATGAAGCTGTCTTGCCTTGGATGCTCACCAAGTACGACGGAATGGTTCGGTTGCGGTTGTAGGTGTGGCGCAATTCTTCGACCTGACCTTCGCAGAGCCTGCCGATGGTGCGCGCGAGAAGCCCGGCAACTTCATTGCCGAGCGAGGCGGCGATCTCCGATGCGCGCGCCAAGAGAAAGTCTCCGGCAACGATGGCCTGCAGGTTGCCCCACTTCGCATTGACCGTCTCGACGCCACGTCGAGTGGAGCTTTCGTCCATCACGTCGTCGTGATACAGCGAACCCAGATGCACCAGTTCGCACGCGATTGAACCTGCAATCACTTGATCGGAGACGGCGCCTTCGGTGCCGACTTGGGCGGCGGCCACTGCGAGCACTGGGCGAAGCCGCTTGCCACCTGCGACGATGAGGTGGGACGCAAGTTCGGTGAGATACGTATCAGGGGTGCGCACAGAAGCGCGGAGGGCGTCCTCGACACGGTCACGGTCGACCGCCATGAGCGGCAACTCAAGCAGCGGCGAGGAAACGTTCACCTCGTCAGGCTATGAGCGCAGCACATCCGCGCTCATCACCGAGACGCGAATTCATGCCGTTCGTGCGAGGACTATCGTCACAATCCGTTCGGCTCCGTGCGTATGACAATTGCGACTCGAATCTCGAGCTCGTCAACTGGGGCCCGGGTCTGGCGGGGGTACACTCTCTGATACGACTGCGATCCAGATCATCGCGAAAAGGCGGTAACAGCAGTGTTCGAACGTTTCACCGACAGGGCCCGAAGAGTGGTCGTGTTGGCGCAAGAAGAAGCGCGACTGCTGAACCACTCCTACATCGGCACTGAGCACATCCTGCTCGGCCTCATTCACGAAGGTGAGGGCGTCGCCGCAAAAGCCCTTGAGTCGTTGAACATCTCTCTCGAGGCCGTTCGAGCTCAGGTGGAAGAGATCATCGGTCAGGGCGGCTCATCGCCGTCAGGGCACATTCCCTTCACCCCGCGCGCCAAGAAGGTGCTCGAGTTGTCGCTGCGCGAGGCCCTGCAGCTCGGCCACAACTACATCGGTACGGAGCACATCCTGCTCGGTCTCATCCGTGAGGGTGAGGGCGTGGCTGCCAAGGCTCTGGAGAGCCTGGGCATCTCCCTGGAGGCCGTCCGTCAGCAGGTCGAGGAGATCATCGGCCAGGGGCAGCAGGCACCCAGCGGTCACATCCCGTTCACCCCGCGGGCCAAGAAGGTCCTGGAACTCTCCCTTCGCGAGGCACTGCAGCTCGGCCACAACTACATCGGCACCGAGCACATCTTGCTCGGGCTCATTCGCGAAGGTGAAGGCGTTGCGGCGCAGGTGCTGGTGAAACTCGGCGCCGACTTGTCGCGCGTTCGACAGCAGGTCATCCAGTTGCTGAGCGGCTACG
>JBDKEO010000053.1:0-31597 GCA_039795205.1 Actinomycetota bacterium | reverse complement strand
AGGCGCGAGCTGGTCGGTCGAACGAGAGCAATCGTCATTGGGGGCTCACCAATTCGACCGAGAAATCATGGAGCGGGTGACGGGAATCGAACCCGCATAGCCAGCTTGGAAGGCTGGAACTCTAGCCATTGAGCTACACCCGCAAATGGCCTTTGGATTTTACTGGACGATGTAACCCTTTGGGGCATTGACCGTACGAGCATCCTTGTCTTGTGGATAGATCTCTGAAAGGGTGTCCAGATGAAACCAGTTCAGATTCTCCGCGCCACGATCCTTTTCGCGGCAGCTGCCAGCCTTGTCCTCAGCGTGTGGTTGTTCTTTGCCAACGATGGGGCGATGGACGACAAGCTCAATGGAATATTCGTTGGCACCTGGGTGCCTTCGATCCTCGCTTTGGGCGCCTTCCTCGTTTCTTCACAACGGAAGGAGAGTTGAGATGAGTCAGGGTGCACTGTTCGCATTTGGCTGTGTAATTTTTTTCATCGTCGGTACGGGAAGTTTCATGTACGCGATGATGAGTCTTCGGGAAGCCGCAGACCGAAATCGTTGAACTCGAGCCACGGGCTCGAGAATCAAACGCGTGGGTGGTGACACGCCACGAACTGACCCGGCGTAACCTCGCGCAATTCGGGTTCCTCGGCAGCGCACTTTTCTGACGCCGCAGGGCAGCGTGTGCGGAAGCGACAACCAGAAGGTGGGTTCATCGGCGAGGGTGGCTCGCCCTGGAGCGGTGAGCCGGTGCGACGTTTCGTCGGATCGGGGAGCGGCACCGACTCGATGAGCGCAGCCGTGTAGTGGTGGGCAGGCTTCGAGTAAATGGAGTCCGGTGTTCCGATCTCGCACACCTTGCCCAGATACATCACCATGATTCGCGAACTCACCGCTTTGACCACTGCGAGGTCGTGGCTGATGAACAACATGGTGAGGCCGTAGCGCTCCTTCATGTCCTGCAGCAGGTTGAGGATCTGTGCCTGGATGCTCACGTCGAGAGCGCTCACCGGCTCGTCACAGATGAGCATTCGAGGCTCGAGCGCGAGGCTGCGAGCGATGGACAAACGCTGACACTGACCACCGGAAAACTCGTACGAATGTCGCTCCAGCACCTGGTCAGGCTCGAGGCCGACGTTGTTGAGGAGCTCGCGAACTTTGGTCTCACGCTCGGCCTCGTTGCCCTTGTTCCACACCCACAGCGGTTCGCCGATCAGGTCACGCACGGTCATGCGCGGATCGAGCGAAGAGATCGGATCTTGGAAGATCATCTGGATGGCGGTGCGAGCCTTGCGCAGGTCTTCCCGTTTCAGTGAGGTGAGGTCGACTCCCTCGAACGTGACACTCCCCGAATCGGGCGGGGGGAGTTGGAGAACGGCCTTGCCGAGCGTGGTCTTGCCGCAGCCCGATTCACCCACGATCGAGAGCGTCTCGCCCTTCAGTACGTCGAAGGAAACATCGGACACGGCCTTGACGACGCCGCCCGGAACCTTGAATTCGACGCGAAGATCCTTCACTGACAACACGGCATCTTGAGAGTTGCGGAGGTGGGCGTAACCGGTCATGACGACTTCCTCGCGATGGTCGAGCCAAGTGGATACCAACAGCGATAGAGGTGGCCGTTGCCGGCGTCTTCGAGCTCGGGCCGATCCTGGCGGCACTTGTCCTGTGCATAGGAGCAGCGGCTGGCGAATCCGCAACCAGCAGGTCGATCGGTGGGGTTGGGGAGTCGACCTTCGATGACGGGTAGTCGCTTCTCTGTCGGTGCGTCGATCTTGGGAATCGACTTCAACAAAGCCTCGGTGTACGGCATCTTCATGTTGGCGAAGAGTTCGGTAGTTGGGGCCATTTCGACGATCTCACCTGCGTACATCACCGCTACGAAGTCGGTGTTGTTGGCCACCACGCCGAGGTCGTGAGTCACGAGAACCATCGACATGCCCATGTCCTTGCGCAGGTCGGCGAGCAGGCTGAGAATCTGGGCTTGAACGGTGACGTCAAGTGCGGTGGTTGGCTCATCGGCGAACAGCAGCTTCGGACTGCAGGCGATGGCAGTGGCGATCATCACGCGCTGGCGCATACCGCCGGAGAGCTGGTAAGGGAACTTGCGAAGGACTGCGTCTGGGTCGGGAATGCGCACCTTGGCCAGCAGCTCGGCACTGCGCTTCATCGCATCCTTCTTGCTCATGCCCAGACGGATACGCAGGCCTTCGGAGATCTGCGTGCCGATACGACGAACAGGGTTGAGTGCCGTCATCGGGTCTTGGAAGATCATGGCCATGCCGGTGCCGAAGTACTCGCGCACTTGCGCGCTGTCCAGGTTGGAGATCTCGTGGCCGTCGAAGACGACGGTCCCAGTCCTTTCGACGTTGCTACCGCTGAGCAGGCCCATGGCGGCGCGGGACATCACGGTCTTGCCGGAGCCCGATTCACCGACGATGCCGACGCTCGCTCCAGCGGGGATGTCCAGGTTGACGCCGCGGACGGCTTCGAGCGTGCCACGCGGTGTGCGGAAGCGGACGACGAGGTCCTTGATGGAAAGAAGGGCGCTCAAATCTTTCCCTCTCGCAAGTCGAGGCGGGAGCGCAGGTAGTCGCCCACTTGGTTGCACGCGATCACCGACAGCGCAAGAACGGTGACCGGCACGTACATGGAATGCGGCAAGTAGGTGAACTCGCCAGCCACGCGGGCGATCATCGCTCCCCACGAGACACCATCCACCACACCGACACCGAGGAGCGAGAGCGAACCTTCAGCGACGATGACCACTCCGATGGCGAGGAAACCCACGGAGTAGATGGCCGGCAATACGTTCGGCACGATGTGCTTGAGGATGATGTCCTTGTCGCGCATACCCATGCTGCGTGCTGCCACCACGAACTCGCGATTGACCCACGCCAGCGTGGCGCCGCGGGCGATACGGCCGAGGATGGGGATGATCACGAATGTGAGCGACAGCATGATGACAAAAATGCGGCGGTTGGCGGAAATAGGGATCGACGGGTCTGCACTAGTCGCAAGCACCGCGACTAGTGCCAAGCCCAAGACCAAGTTGGGAATCGAGAGGATGATGTTGAACAAGGTGCTCACTACGCCGTCAAAACGCCCGCGCACGTAGGCAGAGATGATGCCGATTGCAGAGCCGATGAAGCCACCGATGAGAACCGAGACGAGCGCGATCATCAACGAGACGCGCGTGCCGTTGACCACGTTGGAGAGCAGGTCGTAGCCATTTGAGTCAGTACCCAAGATGTGACCTGGAGAGAATGGTTTTACGCCCGGTGCTGCGAAGTCGGCTTCGCGAGGATCTGGCAGCGGTAGGAATCCTCCCAAGACGGCCATCAATGCAACGAGAGCGAGCCAAATCGAACAGACCTTGGTGAAGAGATCCATACGGCGAAACGTGTTACGCACGACGACGCTCCCTCGTGCGCGGGTCGACGAAACCTACAGCGATGTCCGCGAGCGTGTTGAAGATGACGAAACCCACCGCGAGGATCGCCACGTAGGACTGCAGGGCGAAGTACTGCCGAGAGAAGATGGCAAGTCCGATTTCGGAACCCATACCTGGAATGGTGAAGAGTTGCTCGATCACCAATGTGCCGCCGATGAGGGCCCCCATGTTGAGGGCGAAACTCGTGAATAGCGTCACTGAGCTCGGTCGCAATACGTGGCTGAACAGAATGCGCTTGTTGGAGAGGCCTTTGGAAACCGCCATGGTCACGTAGTCCTCGCGCAGGGTGGCGATGACGTCGGCACGGAGTAGGCGGGTATAGGTAGCGATCAGCGGGATGGCGAGTGCAGCAACCGGAAGAATCATGGTGCGGATGTGCTCCGCCAGATTTTCGCTCGGCGAGACGTATCCGAGCGGAGGTAGCCAGGCCAGAGTGACGCCAAAGAACACGGCGAGCAAGAGGCCAAAGACGAAGTTGGGGATCGACGAGGCGGTGAACAGGCCATAGGAGATGGCCTTGTCGGAGCGTCGGCCACTGCGATATGCGGTGAAGATGCCGAGCGGAATGGAGATCACCAATGACACGATCTGTACATACATGACCATCAGAAGCGAGATGGGAAGTGCACTCGCCACCTTTTCGGCTACCGGCGTGGTGCCACCTCCAGGAGAAACGATGGGGCCGAAGTCACCGGTGAAAAAGTCGCGGAGCCACAAGAGGTAGAAGGTGATGGGATCTTTGTCCAAACGGAGCTGTTTGGCCTGCTCAGCTCGAGACACTTCATCAATGCCTGTCGCGTAGAGCTCCTCGAGTCCTACTGGGAGGAGTCTCAGGAGCAACGACAGGAAAAGGGTCGAACCAATGACCACGATCACGGCTTGACCGACTTGACGCAGGATCGGCTCAAGCCAGCCCAGTCGTTTCACCCGCTTACCCCCACAAAATTGCTTCCCCGAGAACTCGTCGCCGAAAGCATAAATGAAAATTGCCCGGGGTGGAAATCCACCCCGGGCAATTGTTCGACTAAGTCAAGAAGGGTTAGTTCTCGATGTAGACGCCAGTCCAGTTGACGCCTGAGTTGGTCATCGCACGACCACGACCGCCCGAGGCGAGAGTGAACGTGTCGAAGCCCTTCATGTTGCTAGCGAAGCTGTAGACGTACTGGATCGTCGGCATTGGCTGCACCATGGCGTTTTCCTGGATGTACTTGGTTGCGGCACGCAGCTTGTTGCGACGGTCACTCGTCGTGTCGAACTGAGCGGCCCACACCAGCGAGTCCAGCGTGGTGTCGCTGAACCGGGCTGGGTTGATTGCTCCACCGAACAGCGCGAGCGCTGGGATGGCCCGCGTTGAAAGGTTGCCTGGAGCACGGAAACCGTTGGACTGCAAGAACGGCAGGGTGAACGATGTGCCCGTGCCCTCGAAGAGGGTGGTTGGGTACATCTGGTAGGTGTTCACACCCGTTCCAGGTGTTGGGAAGGCAGTCTTCGTGATGGTCGCGGTGTCCTGCGTGAGGATGTTCACCGTGATGCCAGCGCGGCGCATGATTTGCGCATAAGCCTTGGCACTGGCCTGCGACTCAGCCGAAGTGTCGGCTGGAAGCTGGAATGCCAAGTCCTTACCAGTGTCCTTCTTGTAGGCCGCGACGTACTCTTTGGCCTTGGCCAAGTCGAACTTCGGGAAGCCCTGCTGATTGAACATCACGTTGCGACGACCCACGATCGAAGTCGGGATTGAACCCACGCACGTGCCCTGGAAGCAATTGCGCTGCTTGTAGAACGTTTGGTAATCCATCGCATGGAACACGGCCAAGCGAGCGTTCCGGTTGTTGAACGGCTCGATGGCGGTGTTGAACATGTTCATTGCGTAGTAGTCATCCGGGCTGACGATGGTGCGCAAGTTCCTGTTGCCCTGGACGTTGATGATCTGCTTGATCTCACCGGCCGAGGTGAACATGGCGGCATCGAGCGTCCCCGAACGGAGTCCGTTGGCACGCTGGGTGGGCTGGTTGACGTACTTGAAGTTGATCGAGTTCAGGTATGGCAACTGATTGCCTGCCTTGTCCTTGCGCCAGTAGTTCGGGTTACGCACCACGGTGACGTCGGTCTGCGAGTACTTGGAAACCATGAATGGACCCGTACCCGATCCCTTGGTCGCACACTTCGTTGCCGCACCCGGAGCCAAGTCGGCGCTGGAGCGCATGAAGAAGCGACCCGACGCGTAGAGGCTCTCTGGGAAGTCGATCTGACTATTCCACAAGTCGATTGCCAGCGAGTCCGCTGCGACAGCACGTACGTCCCTGATGTTCGAGGTGAAGGGAATGCCAGAGCCCACCGTGTGTTGCACTGCGGCACCTGCTCCCTGCGCGACTGCACCGAAGTAGACGAAGCCTCGAAGCGCCTGCAGGTTGAGGATCACGTTGGCCACGTTCATGTCGGTGCCGTCGTGGTACTTCACGCCTGGGCGGAGCTTGACGACCCACGTCTTGTAGTCGGGGGTCGGGGTTAGTGCCGACGCGAGGTGCGGCACGATTCGACCATCCGAACGCTGCTCGAGCAAGCCTTCGTAAACGGTCTTCATGACGCCCATGGCACCGTTGGCAGCATTGCCAAAGCAGAAGCCCTCAGGAGCCATCGTGTTGAAGATGCCGACGGTGATGTCGCCACCCTGCTTGGGTGCGGACACCTTGGCGGCACTCGACATCGAAGCCGGTACAACGGACGCCACCAGCGAGATCGCTGCGATCGCAGCAAACTTGCGGGAAGCACCCTTGAACGGATGTTTCATTCTTTCCCCCATTGTTGAGCGGAGGCCCCAGTGGCCTCCTGTTGAATTGGGATCAGCCTAAGCGTGGGGTAGGAATGCGTCAAGTGCGTGAAACATGCGAGACCGCTCACCTGCAGACCAAAAACGAGAACCTACCGCTCGGTAGGTTCAGGACTGCATCGAGCGAAGTTGCTCAATCGGAATGTGGCAACGCATGAAGTGCCCGGGGCTGACTTCCTGCAATTCAGGCTCTTCGCTGGTGCACTTGTGAGATAAGCCACTGGCGGCCATGCGCGGGCAGCGCGGGTTCAACACACAGCCGGTGGGCGGGTTGCTGGGGCTCGGCACTTCGCCACCAAGGCGAATGCGCACACGGTGACTGCCATCGATGGCGGGAACGCTGGAGACGAGCGCTTCGGTGTACGGGTGGTGTGGCCCATTGAATACTTCCTCAGCTGCGCCGAGTTCCATGATTCGACCGAGGTACATCACGGCGATGCGATCGGAGAGATAGCGCACCACGCCGAGGTCGTGGCTGATGAACACGTAGCTCACGTTTTCGTTTGCTTGCAGGTCCGCAAGCAGATTGAGGATGTTTGCTTGCACGCTCACGTCGAGGGCGCTCGTCGGTTCATCACACACGACGAGCTTCGGGCTGCCGGCGAATGAACGAGCAATCGCAACGCGCTGCTTCAAACCACCGGAGAGTTGTGCCGGACGAGCGGAGTGGAGCACTGGATCCACGCTCATCGAGTTGAGCAACTCTTGTGCGCGATCTTCAGACTCCCGCTTCGGCTTGCCTGCGAGTTTCTCGACGGCACGGGCGACAATGCGCGTGACCGAATGGCGACGGTTGAGAGCGGAGTCGGGGTTTTGGAACACGATCTGCACGGAGCCCACCTCATGTGCCGTGCGATCTGCGATTCCCTTCCCGAGTTGGCGACCCTCGAGTGTGACGATGCTTCCCTCGTCCGGCTCGAAGATGCCGAGCAAGGTCTTGGCAAGTGTGGTCTTGCCCGAACCAGATTCACCCACGAGTCCAAGTGTCTCGCCTCGGGCCAACGACATGGTCACGTCGGTGAGTACGCGCACCGCTTGGTCATCTTGGTTGAAGGTCTTCGACAGGTGCGCGATGGTCAGCAAGTCCTTGCTCTGCGAGAAGTCCACCTTCTGTTGCAACGGCGCCGAGCCGATGACGCGCGGCAGGTTGACGGCCTGCTCGTTGAAGTGACACCGGGAAAAGTGACCCTCCGAGCACTCGCACATGTCTGGCGGCGTGGTGCGACAGACATCTTGGGCGATCGCACAACGATCGACGAATACGCAGCCCGGAAGTTCGCTTCCCAGCGGAGGAGGCGTGCCAGGAATGGTGTCGAGATGGGCGAGTCGCTTGTGCAGGCCACCGCGGGGGATGCAGCGCATCAGGCCGACCGTGTACGGGTGGTTGGGGTTCTGCAAAATCGTCTCGGTGGCGCCTTCTTCGACGAGCGCGCCTGCGTACAACACGCCCACGCGGTCGCACATCGAGCGGATCACGCCGAGGTTGTGACTGATGAAGAGGATCGAGGTGCCCGAATCCTTGATCAGGCCGCGGACGAGGTCCAACACCTCGGCCTCCACCGTCGCGTCAAGGCCGGTGGTGGGCTCATCAAGAATCAACAAGCGCGGGTTGGACGCAAGAGCCATGGCGATGACGACGCGCTGGGCCATGCCTCCGGAGAGTTGGTGTGGATAGCGTCGCATCACGCGCTTGGGGTCGGCGATTTGCACCTTCCTCAATGCCTCTTCCGCCAACTCCAGCGACTTCTTGGAGTCGTGTCCAAGCATGGAGAACGTCTCGGCAACTTGCTTGCCAATGCGGATGGTGGGATTGAGCGCGGCAATGGGGTTTTGATACACCATTCCGATCGCCGAGCGTCGTATCTCGCGAATCTCAGCGTCGTTCATCGTCGTCATGTCGCGACCCTCGAACAACACCTGCCCAGAAGCGATCTGGCCGTTACGCGGGAGGTAGCGCATCGAGGCGTAGGCGGCAGTCGACTTGCCACAACCCGACTCACCTACGAGCCCGTATGCCTCACCCGGTTTGATGGCGAACGAGATACCACGCAACACGTCACGATCGATGCCGCGCACGGTGTAGGTGACGCGAAGGTCTCGGAGCTCGAGAGTGGGTGTGCTCATATCTCGAACGCCTCCATGATCGAGTCGGCGATCAAATTGATGCCGATGGCAAGTGTGGCGATGGCCCCAGCGGGGAACACGGTCGCCCACCACAAGTTGCCGAAGATGCCGCTGTAGTTCTCTGCCACCTGGGAGCCCCAGTTCGGAGAACCGAGTTCCACTCCGACGCCAAGGAACGACAGGGTGGCGATGGCGAACACGGCATAGCCGAGGCGAATGGTGAACTCCACGATGATCGGCGGCAGCACGTTGGGGAGGATCTCGACGAACAAGATGTGAGGCATTCGTTCCGTGCGCAACTTTGCTGCCGCCACGTAATCGAGCTCGGCCTCGTACAAAACTGCGGCACGTACCGTTCGGGCGATGATCGGGGTGAACACGAATCCGATGATCAAGACGGTGATCACCTCGGACTGGCCTTCGAGAGCGGCGAGTGCGAGGAGTGCGATGACGATGACGGGAAGCGCACTAATGGCATCGAGAACACGCATCACCATGACGTCGAAGCGGCCCTTGAGGTAGCCCGTGAGCAAGCCGAGGGTCGTACCGAGAACGGTTCCGATCGCCGTCGCACTGAACGCCATGAAGATGATCGGACGCGTTCCCGCCACCACACGCGAGTAGACGTCGCGACCGATGTTGTCAGTGCCGAACCAGAACTCGCCTGACGGCCGTTTGTTCACGTTCAAGACATCAACTCCGCCCGGGTCGAACCTGGTGAGAAAGTTGCCGAACAAGGCTGCGATCAACCACATTCCGAGAAGAAGAGCACCAATGATGAACGCCGGATTGCGGCGCAGCTGGGCGAAACGTTCCTTGCGGATGCGTTTTCGCTCGAGTACTGCAGCTGCGCGAAGTGCTGAAGCTTCGGTCATCGCTCTATTCCTTGACGAATCCGCGGGTTGAGTAGGGCAAAGAGAATGTCGGCGATCAGCTGAGCAAGAACGATGACTACGGCGACGATCAGCACCGATGACTGCAGCACGGGGTAGTCGCGATACTGCACGGCCTTGATCAAAATCGTCCCGAAACCCGGATAGTTGAACACGCGTTCCACCGCCACCAAACCGCCGATCAGGTAGGGCACCTGACTTGCCACGACAGCGATCGAGGGGAGGAGTGCATTGCGGAGCACATGCTTGTTGACAACCTTGCGACGTGGCAGGCCTTTGAGCGTCGCCGTACGTACGTAGTCGGAATCAAATGCTTCGATCACGCCGGCACGAGCTATCCGTGAGATGTATCCGAACAACACCAAAACAAGTGCGATCGACGGCAAGATCAGGTGGTAGACGTACGTCAATGGGGCTTCATCAGGCCCTGGGTATGCGCTGGTGGGAAGCCACTTCAACCTCACACCTACGATGAGAACCAGGAGCACCGCCCACACGAACTCAGGAACGACCGCTGCGGACAGTCCGCCCACAGTGATCACGCGGTCGACCGGCTTGCCTCGCATGACACCAGCAGTTATGCCGCCGATGATGCTCAACGGCACCGTGAGCAAGAAGGCGATCGCTGCAAGTCGCAACGAGAGACCAATGGCAGGGAGGATGTAATCCACGACCGGCACTCGGTGTTGGATCGAATTGCCCAAGTCGCCTTGCAAGGTGTTGGAGAGCCACGTCCAGTACTGGGCAAGAAGTGGTCGATCCAGTCCGAGATCCTTGCGCAACTTGGCGACGTTCTCCGGTTCTGCCAAGTTACCGAGAATGCGTGTCGCAGGGTCGCCAGGGAGGACGTTGGTCATGAAGAAGATCGCCGTGGTCACGACGAACACGGTGAGCAACGCAAGGCCGAGGCGCTTGGCGACGTACTTCAGCACGCGGTCATCCTAGGTGACTCATGTCCTGTGCCAAAAGAAAACTCACGCTCGCAATGAACACAATTCGATTCCAATATGCACAAGAGCCGGTGCACCGAAGTGCACCGGCTCTTGCTAGTTACTGCGTCGTTCAGACGTTGCGTGCCGAAGCCGACTCGAACTGCGCCATTCCGTTGGCGTAGACACCGGTCAGGCCCTTGCGAACCGCACCAGTTGCTACGTCGAAGTACAGGAAGATGTACGGCGAGTCCTCGAGGGCGATTTCCTGGATCGTCTTGGCAGCTGCCTGACGATCCGCTTCGGTCGCTCCCGTGACGAACGCGGTGATTGCCGCGTCCATGTCGTCGCTCTTGTACTGTGCCGCGTTCCAGTCGCCAGTGGACTTGATTACACGGTTCAAGACCACGTCCGGCGAACCACGGTGACCGAAGTCGGTGATGCCGAAGTTGGACTCGAGCCAGTAGTTGCTCTCCTGCTTCTTCGACTCCTGGGCAGTCCAGGGCTCGGTGTAGTAGGAGTCGGCCTGCTTGATCGTCACGTTGATGCCGATCTCCGCAAGCGAGCTCTTGAGGAACGGAGCCAACAGGTTGATGTCGTCTCGCGAGTAGCTCGAGAGATCCACATCGAAACCATCGGCTACGCCAGCCTCTTCCATCAACGCCTTGGCGGCATCGAGGTCGATCTCACGCTGCGGCACCGAGGTGTCCTTCAGAGTGGGGTAGGCATCGATGATCGAGTCATTGCCGAGGACGCCCTCGCCGAGGAGCACGCCCGACAGGTAGTCGGCGCGGGCCAAGGTGAGTGCGGCAGCCTTGCGGATGCGCTTGTCCTGGAATGGACCGAAGTCGTTGCGCATGTGCACCATCAAGTGTGATGCAGATGGAACGCGAACCAGCTCGACGACGTTGGTGTCGACGGCTGCAGCGGTGGATGGGTTGATCTTGGCGACAACCGCGTCGATTTCGCCGGCGGTCAACTGGGCAACGGCAGCATCGGCCGAGTCGAACTGGATGAGCTCGAGTGCGTCAAATGCTGGGATGCGGTTGGTGTCCCAGTAGGCGTCGTTGCGGGTGAACGTGGTGCGGTCGCCCTCGGTGTAGGTGTTCAACACCCATGGGCCGCAGCCGTTCATCGTGGCCTGCCAACCTTCGCCAGCAGCTTCGCCATTCTTGATCATGATCAATCCGTAGGTGGTGCTCGAGATCAGGTTGGGCAGGGCTCCCGTGGGGGCCAAGCATGCGATCTGAATCGTCGAGTCATCGACCTTGGTGACACCCGAAGCCTCGAGCACGCCGGCGAAAGTACCTGCCTGCGTAGAAGCATTGGCCTCATCGAGGTGCGCGGTGATCGAGTAGACGACGTCGTCCGCGGTGAGCGGTGAACCATCGTGGAAGGTCACTCCCTGGCGGATCTTGATGGTCCAAGTGGTGCCACCGTCGGTCGACTCCCAGCTTTCTGCGATGCGCGGTTCGAGTTCGCCCTTGTCGTTGTTCCAGATCAAGTACTCGCCGACGCAGCAAAGAACCTGCAGCGAGCCCTGGTCGTTGGTGGTGAATGGCGTCGGAGCATTCGCTACCTTGCCGCCACCGATACGGAGCGTTCCGCCCTGTGCGACTTCGGCAGTGGTCTCTTCCGTGACTGCTTCCTCAGTGGTGTCATCGCCACCACATGCTGCAAGACCGAGAAGTCCTGCACCCACGCCGGTTGCGGCAACGCCCTGAATGAAATGACGACGCGACAAGCCACGTGGTGTGGTTGCGGCATCGAGCTTGTCTTGCTCAATTTCTGACATGTATCCCCCTGGTAGTAGTTACCTGCTTCCGACACAGTAGTCAGTCGGAACGGGGGTTTGGCAAGAACTTTTCCTCCCTTCCATCCCCCATCCCTCCACCACGGCCAGGTCACGACATATGTATGTATGGGGCAAGCGAGGGACGCTGGGCATGCCTTAGCCTCGGCCCATGCGGCTCGGCGTGCTGACGGGGGGCGGGGACTGTCCTGGAACCAACGCGGTACTGCGGGCCATTACTCGCAAGGCTGCAAGCGATCTGGGCACCACGGTGATCGGCTTTCTCGACGCCTGGGACGGGGTGCTCGAAGGGCGCACGGTCGAGCTGTCGACCGATGTGGTGCGGGGGATCCTCACGCGCGGTGGAACCATTCTTGGCACTCGTCGAGGGAGCCCGCTCGACCACCCCAACGGGGTGGAGCGAGTGAAGGCAGCGCTTGCCGAACACCGCGTTGATGCGCTCATCGTGATCGGCGGCAATGGCTCGCTCACGGTGGCATCGATTCTTCACGATGACCACGGCATTCCGATCGTCGGTGTACCGAAGACGATCGACAACGACGTGATGGGCACCGAGTACTCGTTCGGCTTCAACACCGCCGTGCAGATTGCCAGTGACGCAATCGATCGACTGCACACCACGGCGGAGAGCCATGACCGAATCATGGTCGTCGAAGTGATGGGGCGAGAGGCTGGTTGGATCGCCATGTATGCAGGTCTCGCGGGTGGGGCAACTGCGATCGCGATACCAGAGCAGCCGTTCGACATCACGGAGCTTGCCCGACTCGTCACACGTCGTCACGATCGCGGTCGCTACGCGTCGGTGGTCGTACTCGCTGAAGGCGCGATGCCCATTCCGGGGACACTCGACGTGCCGGTGCGAGCAGTCGACGAGTACGGACATCGCGAATACGGCGACCTCGCGTTGCATGTCACGCCGAAGTTGGCGGAACTCACGGGATTCGATGCGCGTGTGACGCAACTCGGTTACGTGCAGCGCGGTGGCACGCCAACGAGTTTCGATCGGGTGCTCTCTACTCAGTACGGATTGGCGGCGGTCGCTGCCGCCCAGGATGGCGCCGTTGGCACCATGGTCGCGTTGTCGTGCGGCTCGATGACGCGTGTGCCGTTGTCGACCACGCGTGGCGTGATCAAGCGAGTCGACGTCAGTCGATTCGCCGAATTGGCGCCGCTGCTCGGCTGATCAGTTGGGCGGACCGAATTGACGGTCGCCCGCGTCACCGAGACCGGGCACGATGAACGCATTCTCATTCAGTCGCTCGTCGACGGACGCGGTGACGATGTGCAAGTTCATGTCGGACTTCTCGAGGTGAGCGATTCCTTCGGGCGCGGCGAGCACGCAAGCAATCGTGATGGGTTGCGGTGCTCCGCGTTTGGCGAGGATGCGACAACCATGTTCGAGCGATCCGCCAGTGGCGAGCATGGGGTCGAGGACCACGCAGTGTCGACCGGCGAGATTGTGTGGCAACTTGGCCACGTACTCGCTGGGTTCATGCGTGTGCTCATCGCGTTGCACACCAATGACGGCGATGTCTGCATCGGGTAGCAACTCCATTGCTGCGGGCAGCATGCCGAGACCCGCGCGCAGAATCGGTACGAGCACCGGTCGGTTGGAGATCTTCGTGCCATCGGTTTCTGCGAGAGGTGTGGTGACACGAATCTTGTGTGTTGGCACGTCCTTGGTTGCTTCCGCGATCACGATGAGCGAAAGTCGACGCATCTCCGCGCGGAAGAACTGGTTCGACGTGTTTTGATCGCGCAGGTGGGTGAGCGCCTCGGCTGCGACGGGGTGGTTGACGACGGTGACGGTGACAGGCATGGGCTCCATCTTTGCTGATCGGTAGAGTCCTCGTCGGTGCTCGACATTCGCCTCGCCCATTCAGCTCAGGACGCGGCCTTGATCTCGCAGTTGTTCGATCAGATCTGGTCGGTTCGGGGGATGGTCTCGCCCGAAATCATCACTGCGTCGCTGCACAACGGGGGCTACGGATCCGTGGCGTGGCTCGGGGATCGCCCTGTGGGTGCCGCTTTTGCCCTGGTCGGGGTGCCGGTCAGTGGCGAGGTGGGACTCAACCTTCACTCCCACGCAGCAGGGGTACTTGCCGACGTCAATTCGCGCGACTTCGGCCGAGCGATCAAACATCACCAGTGGTCGTGGGCGCGTGCGAATGGCTTCGCCACGTGCACGTGGACGTTCGATCCGCTCGTGCGTCGAAATGCGTGGTTCAACCTCGTGAAATTGGGCGTCGAAGTGATCGGTTATCACGTCAACTTCTATGGCGAGCTGGATGATGGAATCAATGCGGGTGAGCAGAGCGATCGCGTACTCGTTCGTTGGCAAGTTGCGGGGCTGGATGCTCCACCCGCAGGAGAGCCGATTCAAGCCCGATCAGACGACGAAATCGTCCCGACACCTGCGGACATCGAGTCGTTACGGAGGTCGAACAAAGCGGAGTCGAGTAGGTGGCGCACGATGCAGCGTGAGCAGTTCGTGTCTGCAAAAGGCTTGAGAGTGGTCGGACTCACGCGCGACTTCGAGTACGTGCTGCGAGGATGTGACCGATGATTCGAGGAGTGGAGCTGATCGACGCGCGGATCGATCTCGTGTCGCCGTTCCGCACTTCGTTCGGTACGCAGACCTATCGCGACCTCTTGTTTGTGAGAGTGATCGGCGACGAAGCCGAAGGATGGGGCGAGTGTGTCGCGATGTCCGAACCCGGTTACTCGTCGGAATACGTGGACGGCTGTCGGGCCGTAATCGAGCGGTTCCTCTTGCCGTTGGTCAGTGGCAGCACCAGTGCAGAAGCATTCGTCCAGTCGGCACGTGAAGTGCGAGGAAACTTCATGGCGAAAGCTGCAGTCGAGGCAGCGCTACTCGATTTTCAACTGCGTGCAGCCGGGCAATCACTTGCTTCGTATCTCGGTGCGACGAAGGACCGTGTGCCGAGTGGCGTGTCGGTGGGTATTCAACCGACGATCGACGACTTGATTCGAGTGGTGGGTGACTACCTGAACGATGGCTATCTGCGAATCAAATTGAAGATCGAACCAGGTGCAGACATTGAGCAGGTACGAGCAGTGCGCACCTCGTTCGGCTCCGATCTGCTCCTGCAAGTAGACGCCAACGCGGCCTACACGGTTGGCGATGCCGAGCACCTGGCGAGACTCGACGAATTCGATCTGCTCCTGATCGAGCAACCGTTACCGGAAGAAGACGTCGTCGGTCACGTGGAGTTGGCGCGCACCGTGCGCACGCCGATTTGTCTCGATGAGTCGATCACGTCGTTCGAAGTTGCGCGAGGCGCTCTCGACATCGATGCATGCTCGATCATCAACATCAAGCCTGGTCGTGTCGGCGGATTCATCGAGTCGAAGCGCATCCATGACCTGTGCTTCGAGCGAGGAGTGCCGGTGTGGTGTGGGGGAATGCTCGAGACGGGTGTCGGTCGCGCGGCAAACCTCGCGCTTGCGGCACTCCCCGGATTCACCTTGCCTGGCGACACTTCGGCTTCGAATCGCTACTTCGAACACGACATCACCGAACCGTTCGTGCTCGAAGCAGGACACCTGCGCGTGCCGACCGAGCCAGGAGCGTCTCGTCACCCTCTTGCCGAACGGTTGAGGGAGATGGCCACCAATCGGACTCACCATTCGGTTGACTAGTTCGCATGTCGAGTCAGCATCCAGCCCTGTACGTCGATTTCCTCAACGGTCAGGACATCGCCGAACTCAAGTTTGGGAATGATGAAATTCTTGGAGCGGTGGAGGCGGGACTCAGACTGCAGGGGCTCGGGGAGACGGTGATCGAGCCGCGAGTACACCTCGAGCCCGGTGTGGCGAACGGGCATTTCAATGTCTTGCGCGGCTCGATGGGAGGATCGATTGATCGGGCCGGCGTAAAAGTGGTCGGCGATTTCGTCGACAACTACAAGATGGGTCTTCCGTCGGAACTGGCGGTGCTCAACCTCTTCGATCGGCGAACCGGGGCTTTGGCGGCGATTCTGGATGCAAGTGGAATCACCGACATGCGCACTGGCGCGGTGACGGCGATTGGGGCAAAGCACCTGGCTCGAAGCAATTCCCGAATCCTCGGACATGTCGGTACGAGGGGAACTTCTTACTGGAACGTCAGGTTGTTGCATGCGCTGTTCGGCTTCGATGAGATCAGGGTTCACTCACTGCGACCTGAAAGTCGAAACTCTTTCGCTGCCAAGATGGCTGCAGAGCTGGGTACGAAGGTGATTGCCACGAATGATTGGCGTTCGTGTGTGGAGGGCGCCGACATCGTGGTCGAGGCTTCCCGTCTCAACGAACCGACGCCGTTGTTGAAGACGTCGTGGATCAAGGATGGTGCCTTCGTCGTTCCCTACGGCACCATGAGTGCAGTCGAGATCGACATCCTCGATGACATGGACAAGGTCGTCGTCGACGACTGGGGGCAGTGCAAGGGTGGAAAGTTCGGGGCGTTGAGAGCCCATGTCGAGGCTGGACGATTGAGCGAAGCGAATCTCCATGCCGAGTTGGGTCAGATCGTCTGCGGACTCAAACCTGGCAGAGAGTCAGACGATGAACGGATCCTCCTGTGGCACCGAGGTTTGTCGACTTCCGACATTGCGCTCGGGCATGCGATGCTCGAGCGAGCTCACGAAATGGGAGTTGGACAGCGACTGAGGTTTACGTGACGACGCTCGTCCTCGGCTCGGTGCCGTTGACGATTGCTGAATCGGTCCGATTTGGGCGGGATCCTCGTCTGGTCGAGTTCGGCGAGGGTGTCGAGGAGAGGTTGCATCAGTCGCGGGCGATCGTCGATAGGAAGTTGGTCGAGGGTGGTTCGGTGTACGGGCTCACCACTTCCCTGGGCAGCAAAGTGAGTGTCTCGTTGTCCGCTTCCGATGCGGAGTGGACTGAAGAGCTGATCCTGCTCAATCGCATGGTGGCAATCGGGGATTCTCTTCCACGCGAGGTCTGCCGAACGGCCATGCTGCTTCGGTTGCATGGACTCGCACATGGGACGGCTGGCGTGTCTCCCGCGGTGGTCCACACCTTGAGGGACTTGATCAACGCGGGAGTCGTGGTGCAGATTCCTGCCTTTGGGTCGATTGGCGCAAGTGATTTGGGACCGGGTGCAGTGCTTGGGGGTGCTGTGGTTGGTTTCGGAGACGCGTGGTACGCGGGACGACCGATGTCGATGCGTGAAGCAATGAACCAAGCAGGCATTGCCACATGCGACTTGGCGCGCAAGGACGCCATCGGATTGTTCAACGCGAGTGCGGTAACTCTGGCGCGGGCCGCTCACCTGATCGATCAACTTCGTGCGACGACGATGGGTGGATTCGTGGCGGCGGTGGCGAATGCCGATGCGTTCGGCGTGAATCCGCAGGTGTTTCGCGATGACGTAAACCAGTTGAAACCGAGCCCATTTGCCCGCGAGTCGGCAGGACTCGTGCGCTCGTTGCTGCACGGTTCGTGGGTGTTGGGCGACGGTGCGGTGGACTCTCCGCAACAGGCAATCAGCTTTCGTGCTCTCGTGCCGGCGATCGCGACGATCGTCGGCGCAATCGATCGAGTGGCGATGGCAATCGAGACGGAGATGAACGGAGTCAGCGACAATCCAGTCGTGTTGTTGAGCGCTGGTGAGATGTCCTCGACCGCCCACTTCCACACGATCGAGGCTGCGCTGCAGGTCGATGCTGCTGCGATCGCGATTGCGCAGTGGGCCAATGCGACTGCACAGCGGATCCAGCGCATGATCAATCACCGCAGCGATGCTCTCCCACAATTGCTCTCGGTTCGGGGTGGAGCAGCAACTGGACTCAATCCATTGCAGAAGACCGTTGCCACCCTCCACGCGGCGATCAGATCACGCGCTCTGCCGGTCAGCACCGACGCGCTTGCGGTTTCGGATCAAGTGGAGGATGTCGCGTCGCATCTTCCACTTGCAGTCGAGAAAATGGGTGAACAGATTCAGTATTTGCAGTCGCTCATTGCAATCGAGGCATTCGTAGCAACACATGCGTTCAGACTGCGCGCAAGCTCTTCGCCCAGTCGGGCGACGTCGTTGTTGTCCGCAAAGATCTTCGATGAGATCGGTCACTTCAACGAGGATCGAGCGCTCGGCCCGATCGTCGAGTCTGTTGCTCAGGTGCTACGCGAATGTCGGGATGACATCGCAGAGTGCGTTGGCCAAGGTTGGCCCAACTGTCCACTCATTGATTGAGTCGGGGAGGGGGGACTTGAACCCCCGGCCTCCTGGTCCCAAACCAGGCGCGCTACCAACTGCGCCACCCCCCGGGTGTGTTTCAGCCTAGGAGTACCCAGGCGCAATGAATCAGGAAGCTCGCTTGGCTTGCTTCGCAATCCGCTTGGCGGCTTTACCCAGTGGGGTCAGGTGACGATGGTCGAGGTCACCAAGTTCGACACCGTTGTCGAACAGCACGCGGTAGCGCAACCAGTTGAACCCGTTGGAGAGAATGACTTTTCCTTGGGTTCCCTGCGGAACGCCGTCTAGTTCCACGGAGGACTCCACACGATCACCAATGGCGAGGTTGATCTGCCCTTCGTGCGGCTTGGCCAAAGCATGTGGTTTCCACGAGGCTGTCACGAAGGGCAAGGGTACACTTTTCGCCCTGTGAAAAGCACGATAGAGAACCTCGAAGGCAACAAAGTCAAGCTCGTAGTCGAGGTGGAAGAAGCGGAATTCGACCGCAACATCGACGACGCATTTCGCAAGATCGCCAAGCAGGTGCGGATCCCCGGCTTCCGCCAAGGGAAGGCGCCGCGCCAGTTGCTCCAGGCCCAGATCGGGTTGGACGCAGCACGCTCGCAGGCATTGCAGGACTCGATTCCCGAGTACCTCGCTCTTGCCGTGCGTGAGCACAACGTCGACTTGATCGCCACACCGGACGTGAAGGTGACCAAGGGGGAGACGGAAGGCCCGATCGGTTTCGATGCCACGTGTGAAGTCCGTCCCGAAATTCAGGTGCCGGGATACAAGGGTTTGCGCGTCGAATTGCCGTCACTCGACGTCAGCGACAAGGAAGTGGACGACGCCATCGATTCCGAGCGCAAGCGTCACGGCAAACTCGTCGATGCTGACCGAGCCATTCGCGAAGGCGACCATGTCTCGCTCGACCTCTCCGGCATGCGCGAGGGGAATCCCGTCCCCGGATTGAACGTCGACGATTGGTTGTACGAGGTTGGCAAGGGTTGGGTCTCGCCAAGTTTCGACTCCAAGTTGATCGGCGCAACGCTCGGCCAGAAGATCGAGTTCAGTGAGGCGCCCAACGGCACGAGCGATGTCGCTGAATTGACGGTCACCGTGAAGAAGATCCAGGAAATGGTGCTGGATGAGTTGAACGACGACTGGGTGTCGTCGAACGTGGCCGAGTTCGACACGGTCGAAGCATGGAAGACGTCACTACGTGAGCGCATCGGCGAAGTGAAGTTGAACCAGGCGCGCAGCGTGTTCGTCGAACGCACCACTGGTGCCTTGGCGACGCTCGTCGAGATCGAACTTCCCGAAGTCATGGTGACGAACGACCTGCAGGTGCGCGTGCGCAACATGGTTGAGCAGTTCCAGAGCCAAGGCATCTCACTCGACCAGTGGTTGTCCGCGACGGGACAATCGACGCAGTCGTTCATCGACGCTATGCGCGACGACTCTGTTCGCGCAGTGAAGATCGATCTTGCGCTGCGCGCCGTGGCCAAGGCCGAGTCCATCGAGGCCACGCAGGAAGATGTCGACAAGGAAATCGATCGCATCGCCATGCAGCTTGGTCGTAAGCGAGATCAAGTACGGAAGGCCTACGAGCAGAACGACGCGATCGAGGAACTCTCGGCCCAGATCCGCAAGTCGAAGGCCGTCGATTGGCTGTTGCGCAACTCGCAGCTGGTGGATGCCGAAGGCAAGACCGTCGACTCGAAGACGCTGTTTGGTGACGAGCAGGACTCTGAGTAACGGTCCCAGACGCGACTAGATTCGCGGTGGGAGATGATCCGATGAAGCCTGAACACTTGATGCGCAACTACTACGTTCCGAACGTCACCGAGCAGACGAGTCGGGGAGAGCGCGTGTATGACCTCTACTCCCGGTTGCTCAAGGAAAACATCATCTTCCTCGGCACCCCGATCGACGACACCATCGCCAACTTGATCTGCGCCCAGTTGATCCACCTGGAGAGCGAGAACCCGGACAAGGACATCAACATCTACATCAACAGCCCCGGTGGTGACATCACGGCCCTGTTTGCCATCTACGACACGATGCAGTTCATCAAGAACGACATCGCCACGATTTGTCTCGGTCAGGCTGCGTCGGCCGCGGCGGTGCTGCTCGCTGCAGGCACCAAGGGCAAGCGACTCGCGCTTCCGCACTCGCGAGTGTTGTTGCACCAGCCATACGGGCAAGTGGGCTACTCGCAGGTGACCGATCTGGAAATCGCCGCACGTGAGATCCTCCGCATGCGCGAACTGCTCGAAGGAATCCTCGCCAAGCACACCGGACAGTCGATCGAGCGAGTGCACCAGGACACCGATCGTGACTTCGTGATGGAGGCCCCAGCGGCCCTCGAATACGGAGTAATCGACGAAATCATCAGTACCCGTCAGATGGTGGATCGCACAGGGCCCATCCGCTGATCGCCTAGTTTTGAAGGCGTGGCGAAATTCGGGGACACCGCCGAACTGGTGAAATGCTCCTTCTGCGGCAAGTCGCAGAAGCAGGTCAAGAAGCTGATTGCCGGTCCCGGCGTGTACATCTGCGACGAGTGCATCGACCTGTGCAACGAGATCATCGACGAGGAGTTCACCCAACAGGGCGACCCAAGCATCGATCAGCTGCCCGTTCCACGCGACATTCGTGCGTTCCTCGATGAGTATGTCGTCGGACAGGAGCAAGCAAAGAAGGTGCTTGCCGTCGCCGTGTTCAACCACTACCGCCGAATCAAGCACCGCGGTGGAGTGAAGCGGGACGACGTCGAACTGCAGAAGAGCAACGTGTTGTTGCTTGGCCCCACTGGTTGCGGCAAGACACACATGGCCCAGACTCTTGCCCGTTTGTTGAATGTTCCTTTTGCCATCGCCGACGCCACTGCGCTCACCGAAGCGGGATATGTGGGTGAGGACGTGGAGAACATCCTGCTCAAGTTGTTGCAGGCGGCCGACTTCGACGTCAAGCGTGCCGAAACGGGAATCGTGTACATCGATGAGATCGACAAGGTGGCTCGCAAGAGCGAGAACCCGTCCATCACGCGGGACGTCTCCGGTGAAGGAGTGCAGCAGGCTCTCCTGAAGATTCTCGAAGGCACCGTGGCGTCAGTGCCGCCACAGGGCGGACGTAAGCACCCGCATCAAGAGTTCATTCAGATCGACACGACCAACGTCTTGTTCATCGTCGGTGGAGCGTTTGCCGGCCTCGAGCAGATCATCGAGTCGCGAATCGGTCGCAAGGGTGTCGGCTTCCACGCCAACGTGTTGTCCAAGCACGAGAAGGATCCGGGTGAGTTGTTCGCCCAGGTGTTGCCGGAGGACTTGCTCAAGTTCGGCATGATTCCTGAATTCGTCGGTCGTCTGCCGATGATTGGTGCCGTGCACAGCCTCGACCGTGCCGCCTTGATCAAGATCCTCACCGAGCCGAAGAACGCCTTGATCAAGCAGTATCAAAAGTTCTTCGAATTCGAGGACATCGAGCTCGAAGTGACACAAGGCGCAATGGATGCGATCGCCGATCAGGCTTTGGTGCGTGCCACGGGCGCGCGCGGTCTGCGGGCAATCCTCGAAGAGGTGCTGCTCAATGTGATGTACGAAATGCCGGGCCGCACCGATGTCGCCAAAGTGGTGGTCGATGTCGATGCCGTGACCGGCGCGGGCGCTCCGACAGTGGTCCCGCGGTCAGCCCGCGCCTCCCGCCAGCGTCGCGCCGCTTCTTGATCCAATAGCGTCGGCAGTCCATGAATTTCGAAGAGGCACTGCGCTACCTCGACGAGCACGCGAGTTACGACAAGACGGGGCGAGTCGACGAGCCTTCTCTCGCCAACATTCGTGCGCTCATGAGCGTGATGGACAACCCTCAAGAATCGTTCCCCGTGATTCACGTGACGGGTACGAACGGCAAGGGCTCGACGACGCAGATGGTGAGCAAGTTGCTGATGGCGCACGGGTTGAAAGTGGGCACCTACACCAGCCCACACCTCGAGGACTTGACCGAACGCATCTCGCGAAACGGAGTTCCCATTCCGCACGACGAATTCGCCGAGACGATCGCTGCGGTGGCGCGTGTCGAGGGATTGGCCGGTGTACGACCCACATACTTCGAAATCATGACGGCCGCCGCATTCCGCTACTTCGCCGATGAAGTGGTGGATGTCGGTGTGATCGAAGTGGGAATGCTCGGAAGATGGGACGCCACGAACGTGGTGCGCTCCGAAGTGGCGGTGATCACCAACATCGCGCTCGACCATACGGAGTTCGCCGGACCGACGTTGGAGGACATTGCGCGCGAGAAGGTGGGGATTTCCAAGCCTGCGAGTTCGCTCGTCGTGGGTGACGAGAATCCACTTCTTGACCATGTCTGGAGCACGGCCGAACGGACCAAGCTGCTGAAGCGTGGGTATGACTTCGAGTTGGTGGACAACCAGTTGGCCATCGGTGGTCGTTCGATAGATGTGCGAACCTCTCGGCACTTCTACGAGCAACTCCACGTTCCGCTGCACGGTCGTCACCAGGGTGACAACGCTTCGATCGCATTGATGGCTGTGGAGGAATTCTTCGATGCACCTCTCGACGAGTCGGTTGCAAGCGAGGGATTGGCGACCGTGGAAATGCCTGGTCGTTTCGAAGTGATGGGGCATCAACCGCTCGTGGTCATCGATGGTGCGCACAACCCCGCAGGGGCAGACGTTTGTGCACAAGTGTTCTTCGACGACTTTTCGATCAGTGGGCGACGGACGCTCGTGGTGGGGTCGTTGCGCGGACGAGAGCCCATCGACATGCTCTCCGCTCTGCGCGCCGACGAATTCGATCGGGTGATCTGTTGTACGGCGCCGTCGCCACGGGCAGTCTCTGCAATGGAGTTGGCGGCGACGGCGCGGTCGATGGGGTGTGAACGAGTCGAGGTGGTGGAGGACGTGGCAGAGGCGTGTCGCCACGCGACGACCATGTCAGGCGAGAACGACGCGGTCTTGATCGCCGGATCGCTGTATGTCGTGGGTAGTGCGCGTGCCTACTTGCGCCGTAGCCTGTGACACCGTGAGCAACAGAACCCTCGTACTTCTCAAGCCCGATGCCGTCGAACGCGGCCTCGTCGGCAACATCATCAACCGATTCGAAACGAAGGGTCTGCGTCTGGCGGCGATGGAACTCCGTACGTTGGACGAAGCGACTCTCGAGCGTCACTACGAGGAGCACAAGGGCAAGGGCTTCTACGCCGAGTTGGTGAAGTTCATGTCGCGCGGTCCGGTGGTGGCCATGGCGGTGGAAGGTCCGGAGGACACGTGGGAGATCGTGCGCGCAATGATGGGCGCAACCAACCCCCGTCAGGCGGCGCCCGGCACCATTCGCGGTGATCTCGGCACCATCTTCACGGAGAACTTGGTGCACGGCAGCGACTCTGCTGAGTCGGCAAAGCGCGAACTCGGCATCTTCTTTCCGACGCTCAAGTAACGGCGCGGAGTGCCTAGCCCCCATTGGGAGGGGCTTGCTCGGTAGCATTTTGGGCTAATCAGGCGTGCGGTACGCCGAGGAGATCAATTCATGGCTGGTGGTTCACTGACGCTCGGGCGAGACATCGCCATCGACCTCGGGACTGCCAACACGCTCATCTACGTGAAGGGCGCCGGCGTGGTCCTCGACGAGCCGTCGACGGCGGCCGTCGATGCAAAGTCGGGCCAGCTCGTTGCCGTGGGCTGGGAAGCCAAGCGCATGTGGGGCAGGGCGCCGAAGAACATTCGGCTCGTGCGCCCGCTCAAGGATGGCGTGATCGCCGACTTCGACGTATGCGAGAAGATGCTCCGCCAGTTCATCCAGATGGTCAATCCGAACCGTTGGAACAAGCCACGGATGATCATCGCCGTGCCTTCCGATGTCACTGGAGTGGAGCGTCGTGCCGTGCAGGACGCAGCCGAGTTCGCTGGCGCACGTCGTCCTGTTTACATCATCGAAGAACCGATGGCCGCAGCGATCGGTGCCGGGCTTCCGGTGCATCTGCCAAGTGCCAACTTGATCGTCGACATCGGAGGTGGCACCACTGAAGTCGCCGTCATCTCGATGGGTGGAATCGTCACTGCTCACTCTGCACGAGTGGCGGGAGACGAGTTGAACGAATCGATCATCGCCATGTTCCGTCGCGAGTTCGGACTCGACATTGGAGAGAACACCGCCGAGGAAATCAAGATCCAGATCGGATCTGCTTGGCCGTTGGCCGAGGAGCTGACCGCCGACGTGGGTGGTCGCGATGCGCGTACCGGATTGCCGCGCACTCATGCCGTGACGAGCGAACAGATCCGCGCGTCGATGGAAGAGCCCATCCAGTTGATCGTGGATGCCATCAAGACCACCCTCGAGCGAACGCCCCCGGAATTGGCGGCAGACATCATCAACAACGGTCTGATGCTCTCGGGCGGAGGCGCGTTGTTGGCAGGGTTGCCCGAACGAGTGACGGCTGACACGGGAATCGAAGCCCACGTCGCTGAAGACCCACTCCTCTCCGTGGTCTACGGCTGTGGCATGACACTCGACAATCTGGATGCGATGAAGGACATCGCCCGAACCTCGCACCTGGAATAGGAATCCCGGAACTCGCCGCGTGGCCACCTATTCGAACAGTCGCAAACGCGCAGTGGTCTTGCTGGCGCTCACCACGGTCATCTTGATCACGCTCGACGTTCGGGGTAGTTCGAGCACGTCGGTCACGCGAGGCATCTTCTCCACGCTGTATCGGCCCGTCGAAGGTGTGGCGCGCGTAGTCACTCGCCCGATTGGTAATGCGTGGAATGGCATCACTCAATTCGACGACTTGTCGAAGGAGAACGAACTTCTGCGAGAGAAAGTCGCCCAACAAGAGGGTGCGTCGGTCGCGGCCGCAGCGTCGGTACGTACTGCACAGGAGTTGCTCGCGCTGAACGGATTGCCGACGCTCGCCGGAATCAACTCGGTGACTGCACAAGTAATTGGTGACTCGCCGTCGAACTTCACGCAGACGGTCGAGATCAATCAAGGCAGTGATGATGGCATCAAGGTGGGTATGCCCGTGCTCAACGCCGCTGGATTGGTCGGCAAGATCACCCGCGTCTTCCCGAATCGCTCGGTGTTGATGCTGATCACTGATCCGGAGTACGCGCTGTCGGTGAAGATCGTGCGGCTGCCCGAGGAATCGCAACCCGTGGATACCGATTCCGGTGACTCCACGACTACGACGACCACGACGATTGCTGCCCCTCCGACCACCTTGATTCCCGGATTCACGCCGGGCACGACGACGATCCCCAATCTCGTGCAGCGCCCCGTCGTTTCGGTGCCGTCGCTGACGGTGCCGCCGAGCAATGTCGAGTCCGTGCGTGAGACGGGCGTGCTCGAGGGGCGTGGTCCGACCCGAACACCGATCGTGCGGTTCATCGACTCCTCGCAACGCTTCGGTTCTGTCGAAGTCGGTTCACCTGTGGTGACCTCGGGTGGTTCGCTCAGCCTCGCTCCGCCGGACATCGTGGTCGGCACCGTGTCACGGATCAACGAGCGTCTCGGTACGGCGGGGCCGATCCTCGAAGTGTCGCTGGTGGCCGATCTCTCGAATCTCTCGTTCGTCAGAGTGCTGCTGTACCAGCCCACCACCGAGCAGCAGCCAGTCGCGGGTACGACGGTGGTGACGACAACGGTTGCACCGTGATTCCTCGTCTGATCGCGTTCGTCTCCAATCGCTGGACGCGACTCGTTCTCGTCGCCTTGCTCCTACTCGGTGTGCAGACGACGTTGCTCAACGACATGCGTCCGTTCGGAGTGATGGTGCAAGCGATGCTGCTTCTCGTCGTGGCAGCAGGTGTGGTCTACGGCTCAGAAGTCGGTGCGATCACGGGGTTCATCGTCGGCTTGATGTACGACGGCGTGTTGTCGACTCCGCTCGGTCTCGGTGGGTTGGTGCTTGGCGTAACGGGAGCGTTGGCGGGCTCGCTCCTGTACTTCGTCCGTGAGCCGACGTGGTGGAGCAGGGTGCTCGCCATCGGCGTGGTGAGCGTGGTCGGCGAGTTGCTCTTCCCGTTGTTCCAAGCACTGATCGGGTACGAAGGCTGGTTGCAGCCGCGTGCGATCAGGATCGCGCTCGTAGTCGGTGCATTCAACCTCCTGCTCGCACCTCTCGCGATTGGGCTGTCAAAATGGACGCTGAAAGAGAACGCTTCCAGCTGATCATGGCAACACGTCGATCGAGGGTCCCCCGCATCACGGTGCTCGGCATCGTTGGCCTCATCTTGCTCGGTGGCTTGACCACGCGAATGTGGTTCCTCCAGGCGGTTCAAGCGTCCGAGGACGAGCGAACGGTACTAGCCGTACGTACCCGCACCATCCGATTGCTGCCCGAACGTGGGCGAATCTTCGATGTGAGGGGAAGAGTGGTGGCGGACAATCGTCGCCTCCTTACGGTGACGATCGATCGAGAGGTGTTGAAGGATCCAGAAGATCGCCTCGAAATGTTCCGGAGACTGTCGGGTCCACTCGAGATGACGGTGGACCAGTTGTTCAGGCGCTATGACGACAAGCGGTACGGACCCCTGGAAGCGCTGCCCTTGAAGGATGGTGTTTCGGAGGAAGTCGCTCTGTACTTGTCGGAGCGAGCGGAAGACTATCCAGGTGTTTTCATCCGTGAGGATTGGCGAAGGAACTATCCCTTCGGCGCGATCGGAAGTCATGTAATCGGCTATCTCGGCGCAATCTTGGAACGAGATCTGGCCTATTACCGCAGCCTCGACTACGAACCCAATGAGCGCGTTGGTGGGTATGGCGTCGAGCAGACTTACGAAACGTGGCTACGCGGCACACCCGGTTACGTGCGTTACGAGGTGAATGCCCAGGGCAAGTTGCTGCGACTCATCGAACGTGTCGAGCCGATAGTCGGCAACGATCTGTGGTTGTCCCTCGACATGGACATGCAAAAGTTCTCCGAGCAGGCGCTCGAATCGCAGTTGATCCTTCGACGGCGAGTCGAGGCAGGTAACTACCGCCTCGAGGACGGCACGATCGATCCTGCTCGCCCCGACCCCGTGTTGTACAAGTCGCCAGCTGGTGCAGCGGTGATGGTGAACCATGACACTGGGCAAGTGGTGGCCATGGCGTCATACCCGCGTTTCGACCTGAGGTGGTTCAACTCGGGAATCTCGAGCGACAAGTTCGCCCAGTTGTTTCCGGTCACCGAGGACCCCGATCTCTCGATTCTCGTCAACCGCGCGGTCTCGGGTCGTTACAACTTGGGTTCCTCGTTCAAACCGTTCGTGGCGTACGCGGGCCTGAACACCGGGCAGATCATCGGTGGCGCTGAGTACGAGTATCTCGATCGCGGTACCTACACCCTCGAGAGCATTCCCAAAAGTCGATGCCAAGACGGTGTGAAATGCGTGTTCCGTAATGCTGTGTGTCGTGCAACTGGCGCACCTTGCCGGTACGGACCAGTGAACGTCGAAGATGCCCTCGCTGTGTCGTCCGACACGTTCTTCTACAAGATGGGTGAGCAGATCCTCACTGAGCGGGGGTATCAGCCGATACTGGAGCAACAGATTCGGTTGTTCGGCTTTGGATCACCGACCAACATCGACCTTCCCAACGAATTTGCGGGCACCGTGCCGAGCAAGGCGTTGAAACAGCGTTTGGCAGAAACAGGGGCAATCAGCAAGGAGGAGGGCGAGGCGTATTACGTCGGCGACCAGATCCTCTTCTCGATCGGTCAGGGATTGATGTCAGCCACACCGTTGCAGATGGCCCTTGCGTATGGGGTCATTGGCAACGGTGGAAAGGTGATGCGTCCGCACGTGGTGAAGGCGATTCTCGAGCCAGGTACGCCGGACAAGTCGCCCGGATTGGCTGATCTCACCAAGATCGACGTGGTGCAACGATTCGACAACTTGGAACCACAGTCCACGCTGAACATGCCGCCGGAAATTCGTGACCCGTTGGTGCGAGGTATGCAACGAGTGATCCGTGGGCCGGGCGTGAATTACGATTTTTATCACAAGGCAACTGGGGAGTTGCTGTTCAAGGGCTATCCCTACGCCGACATGCCGATCGCCGGTAAGACGGGAACAGCGCAGGGTTTCGGCAACTTCCCGTGGAACGACTCATCGGCGTTCGGTGCGTTCAGTCTCGATCCCGCACAGCCATACTCAGCCTTTGCGTATCTGGAAAAGGCCGGTTACGGCTCGCAGGCATCTGCGCCAGTGGTCAAGTGCATGTTCATGGCGGTATCCGGCAATTACCGGTTCGATGAGCTGATCCCCGCTGATCCGCTCAACTTGGCGAGCACGCTTGTCGCGCCCCCGGCTGGATTGCGCAATCCACTGTGTCTCGCTGGTGGCCGATCGGACAACAGGGACTGATGCCCACTTTCGAGCGGTTTCGCAGCACATCCATCACCAGGTCCAGTGCAAAGCGGATTGGAGAGAGCCTCGCCGACCCAGTACGCAACATCGACTGGTTGTTGATGGGGGCGGTGATCGTGCAGGCGGTCATTGGGTTGTTCATCGTGTATTCCACGACGCATCTTCGACTCATCGATCAGAACTTCGATCCGTTCGTATATACGCAACGCCAAGTGGTGTTCGTGATCCTCGCCGCAGTGGCGATGGCTGTAGTGATGACGATTGGGCATGACTGGGTGAGGTCGCAGGCAGCTCTGCTCTACGCGGTAGTGCTGGTGCTACTCGTGCTCGTGCTCGTGGCAGGTGCCGTACGGGGAGGTGCGCGCCTGTCTTTCGATCTCGGTCCGATTTCGGTCCAACCTGCCGAGTTGGCCAAGCCGATCGTGCTCATCGTGGTGGCCGCCTACATCGCCGATGCCCAGCCCGACAATCTGGACTGGCATCACTTCGTCATGTCGTTGTACGTGGTCCTCATTCCGGTGGGGTTGATGCTGATTCAGCCGGACTTGGGGAGTGCCACCGTCGTGATTGCCGGCGTCGCGGGACTCTTGTATGTGGCAAACGCGCGTAGGCGGTATCTGCTGTTGGTGCTCGGGCTCTCCGTGTTCACGGTTGCGGCAACGGTGCTCGCCATTCCGCGCTTGCGCTATCAGTTGCGTCGGTTCGATGCATGGCTGAACCAGAACTCGTTGCGCGAAGACCTCCAGGAAATCGTGTTGCAAGTGCGGTTCGCCAAACGAGCGGTTTCGACGGGTGGGTTTTTCGGCAAGGGGTACCTGGAAGGTCCGCTGACGAACGGCAAGTACATCCCCGTGCAGTTCACCGACTTCCCGTTCTCGGCGATTGGCGAGCAATTCGGCATGATTGGCGGAGGAGTCGTGATTGCCCTGTTCGGCTTCATTCTTTGGCGAATTTGGAAGATCTCGCGGGTGGCACGGGACCGCTATGGCCAGCTGTTGGCGACAGGGATCTTTGCCATGATGAGCTTCCAGGTGTTCCAGAACATTGGAATGACACTCGGCCTGGTGCCGGTGAGTGGCCTACCGTTGCCCTTCATTTCATACGGCGGCTCCCACCTCATCTCCACTGCGATCATGGTGGGGCTGGTGCAGAGCATTCACATGCGCCGCTTGGGGTAGCGGGGATCGTCTGTCGCGGTCGGCTCCGCCGATAGCCTGATCTCAAGTGTTCGGGCACTTCGTCCGAACGAAGGTCGATCACGCGATGGCGATTCGGTTCTACGGAACCTTGGCGCCGAGGCGCGTTGATGCCGAGAGCAAGCCGTTGGCGGCGCTCGGCATGAGAGAAGGAACGAGTACAACATGAGCGAAGAGCACGCGGGGACCGCGGGTCCCGAGCGTCAGGGCACGCCCGAGCGGTCGTCTGGGCCGGTCAAGAAGCGCCGTCGTGGACGTCGCGGAGGACGCAATCGGAACAAGTCGGGTGCCGCAAAGCAGGGTGGCAATCCACAAGGCACACCAGGTGAGCAGTCAGCAGTCGAGTTGCCCGACCCTCCCCGTGAGGGTCGAATGGCGTCGCCGCAGGCGGCCAGCGATGCGCTCGTGCGCAAGCCGCAGATCGGTGACGTTCGACCGGCGCCTGTGATGGCCGCAGCCCCGAAGGCGGAGAAGCCGGCATCGTCGGATCGCCAAGGTGGTCAAGAGAGGGCTGGTGATAAGAAGAAGAATCGTCGCGGGGGCCGCCGCAATCGTTCGCGTCGTTCCGGACGGAGTGACTCGGCGGTCGACACCGATGCCGAGTTGATGGAGCGCCGCCGCGGCAAGGAGCGCAACGGCAAGGCCGTCGGTCGCTACTTGATGTGCGTGCAGGTACGACCCGACTTCACGCAGGTCGCCGTCCTCGAAGGTCGCAGTCTGATCGAGCACTACGTCTCGCGTCCGGCCGATGACGAGACACAGATCCATGGCAACATCTACCTCGGCCGAGTGCAGAACGTGTTGCCCGGAATGGAGGCCGCGTTCGTCGACATCGGTACGGCGAAGAACGCGGTGTTGTACCGCGGCGACGTGCAGTTCGACAAAGAAGACGTGGTCGAACAAGGACCGAGCCCACGGATTGAGCAAGTGCTGCGCGCCCGCCAGTTGATCCTGTGTCAGGTGACCAAGAACCCGATCGGCGCAAAGGGTGGGCGACTCACACAAGAGATCTCGTTGCCCGGTCGATTCGTGGTGTTGATCCCTGACTCGCGCACATACGGAATCTCCAAGCGCTTGCCCGAATCGGAGCGTCGCCGTTTGCGTTCGATCCTCGATCGGATCAAACCAGAAGAGCACGGCATCATCGTGCGTACCGCGGCAGAGAACGCCACGGAGCACGAATTGACCACCGACCTCACTCGTTTGATCGAGCAGTGGGAAACGATTCGCCAAGCCGCAACGAAGGCATCGAGCCCGACGTTGCTGTACCGCGAACCGCCACTTGCAGTGCGAGTGATTCGCGAGGAATTCAGCAGCGAGTATCGCGGAATCGTGATCGATGATCCCGAGCTGCACCGCGAAGTGAAGGACTACGTCCAGGCATTCAACCCGGAGTTCGCCGATCGTGTCGAGTGTTATGACGCTGGCGAACAGGGTTTGTCGTTGTTCGAGCAACACCGCGTGCACGAGCAGGTGCACAAGGCGCTCGACCGCAAGGTGTGGTTGCCTTCGGGTGGATCGCTGATCATCGAGCACACCGAGGCGCTGACGGTGATCGATGTGAACACCGGTAAGAACGTCGGCAAGTCGAACCTCGAAGAAACCGTTTATCACAACAATCTCGAGGCAGCAGACGAGATTGCCCGCCAGTTGCGCCTCCGCGACATCGGCGGAATCATCGTGATCGACTTCATCGACATGGAGATCAAGGAGAACCGCCGCCGCGTGGTGGAGGCGTTCAAGGACGCTCTGGCCCGCGACAAGACACGTACTCAAGTGTTCGAGATCTCCGAACTCGGCCT
>JBDKEO010000017.1:0-7465 GCA_039795205.1 Actinomycetota bacterium | reverse complement strand
GCTTAGAGCAGCTCGGCGGCCAGGCTGGCCACTTCGGAGCGCTCACAGGTGGCCAACGTGACGTGCCCGAAGCACTGCTGGCCGGCAAAGGCATGGATCAACACGGCTAGCGCGTTGTTCGTCTCGCCCATGTAGGGAGCGTCGATCTGGCTGGTGTCACCCGTGAAGACCACCTTGGTGCCTTCACCGATACGGGTGAGAATCGTCTTCAGCGTGGTGGGCTCCAAGTTCTGGGCCTCGTCCACCACGACGAACTGCTGCTGCAGTGAGCGGCCGCGGAGGAAGGTGACGGACTCGAGAGTCAATTGTCCGCGGGCCGTGAGGTCGTCGATCAAGCCTCGGGCATCGCGGCTGGACCGCTGGTCGGTGAGGGCGACAATCGCATCGTGGATCGCCGACATCCAGGGATCGAGCTTCTCGTCCAAGTCGCCCGGAAGAAAGCCGACATCCGCGCGACCGACCGGAACGAGTGGTCGGTACACGGCGAGTCGTTCATACCGACGTTCTTCGACCACTTGCTCGAGTCCCGCGGCGATTGCCATCACGGTCTTGCCCGTTCCGGCCCGCCCGTCGAGGGCAATCACCGTGATCTCGGGGTCGAGTAGCAACTCGAGTGCGAAGCGCTGCTCTTTGCTGCGGGAGCGCAATCCCCACGCCTCTGGAGAGTGGTGGGCAAGGAGGTGGAGTTCGCCGTCACGGCAGCGCGCGAGAGCCGATTGCGAGCCGTTACGCAAGACGACGAAGTTGTTGTCGACGAGGGAGCCGGTGCCATCCAAGTTGGCCATCGGCAATGACGAGTCCTTGTACAAGGCATCCACTTGATCGACCCGCGCATCGATCTGCACCCAGCCCACGGGTCGCGAGTCGAGCCCATGAGTGATGGGTTGGTGTTCGTCTGCCGAGAGCCCGAGGTGGGCGGCCTTGATTCGCAAGGCGGCATCGTTGGAGATCACTCGAGTAGCTGCGTGGCGGGCTTGCCCGAGCGCGGCGCCAATGATCCGGTTGTCGGGGATTTCCGGGTCCATCCCATGCTCGATCAGGAGGTGCTTCTGAATGCCGTTGACCTCGATTTGCAGGGTGCCAGCCTCGGGCCCGTCGTGCACGGGCTGCGGCGAGGCGAGCGAGCCTCCGGCCTTACGGCGAAGATCTTCGATCGAGCGCAGAGCGGTTCGTGCAGATCTCCCCACGTCGTCCATTCGGGTCTTCAATCCGTCGAGCTCTTCCACCACCGTGAGCGGAATGACGACATCGCATCCGGGAAAGTTGTAGAGACAACCCGGATCGGCAACGAGAACGGAGGTGTCGAGAACGATGCGCGTTCGCGTGGACGTAACCACGACTTCCTGAGTGTCGAGTGGCGCGTTCTCAGTGTGCAACGAGACACAGTTTGGACGCTTCATCGAGGTCGGTGGTGGATACTCGGATCGCCTCCTCTTGTTCGGCTCGGGCTCGGTGTGGTCGAGCGGACGAGTGTGCGAATTTCCGAAAAAATCACTCGCGATCGACAAATTCTGGGATTTTTTGGAAATTTTTTTGAAAATCTTTTTCGATCCAAAAATCTCCGTTCTGCGTTCCTCGAATCGCCAGCGACTCAGCACTCGATACGGTGGCTGTATCGAGGTTGTCCACAGGGCGAGTTTTTGCCGCGTCTCGCCCTTCAGGGACGACAAGGCCCAATGTTTGCAAGGGTTTCCCCGGATCCATTGTTGGGGAGCAGTGCAACGCCACAGGCCCAATTCGGTAATCCCTGTCGTGGTTCATTGGGTCTGAAGTGGCGAGAAGTCGAGACGTGGATCGATCCAACGAACTCGCTCCAAAAACGGGTGAGAACGACGGAGATGCTTGCAATTTGTCGCGCGACCAATTCAGATGGTGCACGTCGGTTATCCGATTCCGAGAAAGTTAGGTAAGACAATGACAAAAGCAGAGCTCATAGACGCAGTTGCTCAGAACGCCGGGGTGTCCAAGGTTGACGCCGAACGAACCATCGGTGCCTTCTTTGAACTGGTCGTTTCTTCTGCAAAGAAAGGCGACAAGGTCGCTTGGCCGGGCTTCGGCTCGTTCAGCACCTCGAAGCGCAAGGCACGTACTGGCCGTAACCCGCAAACGGGTGCACCGGTCCAGGTACCTGCTTCTCTAGCAATGAAGTTCACTGCAAGCAGCACGCTGAAGAGTGAACTCAACCCAAACCGTAAGTAAGCAATACCGAATAACCAAGGAGAAAATCATGGCAGCAAAGAAGCGCAAGAAGGCCGCAAAGAAGGCCCCTGCGAAGCGCAAGAAGGCAGCGAAGAAGGCCACCAAGAAGGCCCCTGCTAAGAAGCGCCGCAAGAAGGCCGCAAAGAAGAAGTAATACGGCCTTAACCGAATAACAATCGGTTCGGATAACTGTCGATCGGGGGGCGAAAGCCCCCCGATCTTTTTTGTTTCCCTAGTCGGCGGGAAACCCGAGACGCTTTCGTAGGCGATCGGGAATGAGATGCAGGTCGGCGGGAGTGTCCATGTCGATGCCGAGCATCGTGTCGATGACCTCGATTGGGCGCAGTCCGCGCTTGTCGCATTCGGTGCGGTGGGCTTCGGCGCTCGCGGCACCGTAGTGGAAGTCGAATTCGCGATTGGCGGGGAGGATCATCACGTTGGTGCCATCGCAATGGCGGTCGCGCACCAACACCACCTGTGCCTCGCCTGGGCTCGGCAATGCCGCCAAGCGCTCCGGATGGACGATGTCGGCGTGGCAGATCATCACCCAGTCCACTGAGTCGCCAAGGTGTCGATAGGCGAGTGCGACTGACGCGTTCAGCCCTGAAGTTTCGACGAGCGCCTCTGCCCCAGCTCGGCGTGCCCACTCGGCGCACGCCTCGTCGTCGGTGACGACGACCACCTTCTTCACGTCGGCAAGTACCCGCGCCTCGTCGATGACGGCTTCGGCGGTGTATTTCGCAAGCAGCGCGCGAGTCGCTGGGTCGAGAACCCCGGAGAGTCGCTCCTTGGCCTTGGCAAAGCCTTTCAGTGGAATGATCACCGCACCAGTACGTCGTGGGTGCTGTGCGGTCATCGCCGTAGCCTACGGTCGCTCTGCGAGCCCTAATCTTGGCGTTCGTGGGCCGGCAGGTGAGTGTGATCGGTGCCGGTTCGTGGGGAACGACCGTGGCTTCATTGGCCGCGTCTCATGGCGAGGTCGTGTTGTGGGCCCGTAACCCCGACGTGGTGCGGGAGATCAACGAGGAGCATCGCAACCACCAGTATCTCGGTGCTCACGTGCTCCCGTCTGCTGTTCGTGGTGAGGCAGATCTCGCGAATGCCGTTGCCGTAGCCGATGTGTTGGCAATGGCGATTCCAGCCAAAGGATTTGCCGAGATCGCACAAATTGCGGGGAAGGTGGCGAAGCCCGGTTCCATCGTGGTGTCGTTGACGAAGGGTCTTGCGATGGGCTCGCATCGACGGATGAGCGAGGTGTTGCGGGAGTCGTTCCCGCAGTGTGGCGTCGCCGTGCTGAGCGGCCCCAACCTCGCCAGCGAGATCATCGCTGGTCAACCTGCTGCCAGTGTCGTCGCGTCCACTGATGATTCAGTGGCGCGCGAGGTGGTGGCGGCATTGTCGACGCCGCTGTTTCGTCTGTACACGAACGAGGACGTGGTGGGTTGTGAGATCGGTGGTGTGGTGAAGAACGTGATTGCGATCGGTGCCGGTATCGCGCAGGGGTTCGGGTTTGGTGACAACGCCAAGGCCGCAGTGATCACCCGTGGCCTCGCAGAGATGACGAGGCTTGGCGTGGCGCTCGGCGCTCGGGCGGAGACATTCTCCGGACTCGCTGGACTCGGTGATCTCGTGGCAACGTGTGCGTCGATGCAGAGCCGTAACACACAAGTTGGAGTGCGCCTGGGGCGCGGAGAGTCGATTGGTGCGATCGAGTCCTCGATGCAGATGGTTGCAGAGGGCGTGCGTGCGTCGTCGCTCGTCGTGGAGCTGGCCCAAGAGCATCGAATCGAGATGCCGATCAGTGAGCAGGTGGCGCTGGTGTGCCAAGGCCGCAAGTCGGCGGCAGATGCGTTGACCGACCTGCTCAGCCGACGGTCGAAAGCAGAGTTCGAGTGAGCGGCGTCATTTCCAACGTCACTCTGGCAAGTGGAGTGCGCAAGGCCACCCACTTGCTCGGGGTTCGTGGAGGAACGTGGCTTGCGGAGGTCAACGAGCGAGGTCGCATCCGGCCGCGAGACGGATCGCCGGCACTCGATTGGTACATCGCTGCCGACGATCGCTGGCACGATCCGTCCGTCGAGTCCACGGTGCGACAGCAGCGACGCGCCGGGGTGCCGGTCATCGAGACTCGGCTGCGTGTTCCTTCGGGAGACGTGGTGCAGCGGGTGTGGGCTGTCGCAGACGGATTCATCGCGTCGGAGTTCACCAATTCGTCGAGCATGCCGGTGGCGGTGGCGCTTTCGCGTGGGGACGTGCAGTGTGTTCGCACCCCGAGTCCGCTCGGCCCCCAGGGGATCGATCTGCCGCAGGGCAGCGTGGTGTTTCCGATCGCTCACGGTGCATCGCTCACCGTGGCATTGCCGATGACGAGCGGCGCGATCGTCGACTGGCGTGCGGTTCCCACTCCCGACGACATGCAGCGCACGTGGCTCGCCGCCGTGGAGCGAGCGGGCTACGCCATCGTCCCCGACAAATCGCTGTCTCCCCGCATCAACACGGTGCGCTCCGACCTGTTGGCCTGCTCTGCGTTTGCGATCGAGGAATGGGGATCTCATCTCGCAGGTGATGACGTGGCGATTGCGCTTTCGTTGCTCGAACTCGTGCGAATGGGTGAGCGCATCGCCTCCTGGCGGCACGGTGACGACGTTCTCGAGCGTCTCGCCGAATCGACGATGACTCTCCTCCGTGAGCACAAGAAGTCGGATGTGCTGCCGTGGGATGTCGAGCGAGCGTTGTTTGCGGCCCAGTGGGTGTTTCGCTCGTCGGGAGACGATCGTGCCGCACGGGACGTGATGGCGAGTCATGAGCGACTGGCGCGAGCGAGTGCTCCCTCGAACCAGGCTCCGGATGGAGTGCGTCTCGGCGCGTGGCTCGATGAGCAACTCGTCAGTCCGCAGCGCGACGGATCGGTGGCCATCCTCGGCCACGGCATTCCCACCATGTGGCGGGGCGTGAACTTCGAGTGTCACGACATCGTGATGGGAGCAGAGTCAACGCTGTCGTTCGCCGTTCGCTGGCACGGTGAGCACCCCGCATTGCTGTGGGAAGTGAGCGGCGCAGGAGGCATGAGGCTGACGACTGGACATACCGACCCCGAGTGGTCGAGCACGGCAACGAGCGGGGAGACGCTGCTGCGAGGTGCCACGCGGTGACGGTTCCCACGTTTGCACGCGAACGCGAACTCCTGCAGGGCCGCGCCTCGCTCGTCGTTGGATTCGATGAAGTAGGAAAGGGCGCGTGGGCGGGTCCGCTCGTGGTGGGTGCGGCAGTGTTGCCTACGGATGCGGAACAACTGAAGGCGATGGCGGGTGTGCGGGATTCGAAGACACTCACGGAGAAGCGTCGGGAGGCGATGTTCGATGACTTGGCGCAGGCCTGCACCGCCTGGTCGATCGGCGCGGCAAGTCACGATGAGTGCGGTCGGTTGGGAATGGTCGAGGCACAGCGACTGGCTGCTCAACGAGCGTGCGCGAACCTGCGTCTCGATCTTCGCGATGCCGACGCCGTGGTCGACGGCAATTGGGACTTCGTCTCACCGCACGTGGCGCGTGTCGTCACGGAGGTGAAGGCCGACTCGTCGTGCCTGAGTGTCGCCGTCGCTTCGGTACTCGCCAAGGTGTCGCGCGACAGGATGATGCGCGAGATGGCGCTCGACTATCCATTGTGGAGCTTCGAGACGAACAAGGGTTACCCCTGTGCCAAGCACCGACGTGCTCTCCAGGGGTACGGGCCGTCTGCGGTGCATCGAACTTCATGGGCGTTCATGGACAACTTCGTCCCGTGGCTGGTGCCGCAAGCTGCCCATGGATGAACCAATGGATGATTTGTCGGCAGCCCGTGCCGCAGTGGATGGTGCCCGACGCATCGTCGTTCTGACCGGTGCTGGAATTTCGACCGACTCGGGTATTCCGGACTATCGCGGGCCACAAGGAGTGTGGACGCTCGACCCCAAGGCGGAGAAGATCTCTTCGCTACAGCACTACCTTGTCGACCCTGAGGTGCGGCGCTTGGCGTGGCAGCGCCGGTTGCACTCTCCGGCATGGACGGCCGAGCCGAACGTCGCTCATCGAGCGATCGTCGGACTCGATGCGAGGGGAGTACTGCTGTCGGTGGTCACACAGAACATCGACGGACTCCACCAACGTTCGGGATTGGATCCGCAGAAGGTGGTGGAGGTGCACGGCACGATCCACTTCTCGGTGTGTTGGTCCTGCGGCGACCGCAGGCCGATGCAAGTGACGCTGGAGCGAGTGCGTGCCGGCGATCCAGACCCGAGTTGCGAATTGTGTTCGGGAATCCTGAAGAGTGACACGATCAGCTTCGGGCAGTCGCTCGTCGAAGAGGTGATCGAGCGCGCAATGCGCGACGCCGAGCAGAGCGACCTCTTGATCGCCGTCGGTTCGACGCTGTCGGTGTTCCCCGCAGCGAATGCAGTGCCACGAGCCAAAGCGGGCGGTGCCCAGGTGATCATCGTGAATGGCGAGCCGACTGGCATGGACCGCTATGCCGACCACGTGTTGCTGGGGCGCATCGCCGATGTGCTTCCCGCCCTGTTGGGGCACGACTCGGAGAAAACCTGACCAAAACGGTAGGGTATTGGTCGGAGGTTCCCCCTAATGCCCAGTTTTCGTGATTTGTTGGCCGACGCAAAGAGAGTGATCGCGGAAATCGACACCGAGGAGGCGGCTCGGCGGATCGCCACGGGAGGAACCGTCGTACTCGACGTGCGTGAGCCGGACGAGTTCGAGCAAGGAACGCTCGCGGGCGCCGTGCACATTCCGCGGGGTCACTTGGAGGCGCAAATCGAGACGCGCATCGTCGACAAGACTGCACCGGTCATCGTCTATTGCGCCGGAGGCGTGCGCAGCGCGTTCGCTGCCAAGACCCTGCAGGAACTCGGTTATCAGAACGTCGTGTCGATGGCCGGTGGTTTCGGTAGGTGGAAAGACGAAGGTCGTCCGTGGAAAACGCCGACGCTGCTCTCGGCTGATCAACGCAATCGTTATCAACGGCACTTGTTGTTGCCCGAAGTGGGCGTCGAAGGCCAGGCCAAATTGTTGTCGAGCAAGGTGTTGATGCTCGGCGCAGGCGGACTCGGTTCGCCTGCAGCGCTGTACCTCGCCGCGGCGGGAGTCGGCACGATCGGCATCGTCGACATGGACGAGGTCGATGCTTCGAACCTGCAGCGACAGATCCTCCACAACATCGATCGCATCGGTGATCGCAAGGTGGACTCGGCCAAGAAGACGTTGACGATGTTGAACCC
>JBDKEO010000011.1:0-3441 GCA_039795205.1 Actinomycetota bacterium | reverse complement strand
GACATCGTGCTCCACGTCTTGGCGAGCCAGCCGCCACCCCACGTCCACGCAGCCATCACTGGGTAGTAGATCGCGCCACAGAAGAAGCCCCAGCCGACGAAGCTCCCCCATCTCCAACGCTCGGCCATCGAACCGGTCGGGATCGTCGCGACGGTGTCCATGAACGCGACCATGTAGAGGAAGAATCCGAGCACGGCCGGCGTCATCGCGTCACCCGCGAGTGCCCAGCCGCCCTTCCACGCGAACACCCAATCACCGCTGCCGATCAAGGCGTCTCCGACCGGCGTATCCATCCCGAACGCCGAGTACGAGAACCCGCCGAAGGCGAGTGCGAATCCGACGAAGTAGAACCCGACGAAGCCAAGACCGAAGATCGCGAAGTTCGTCGCCACCACGTGGGCCGCGTGCTTGGCGCGGCAGAACCCGGTCTCGACGAGGGCGAACCCCGCCTGCATGAACACCACGAGCGCGGCACCGATGACGATCCAGAGCAAGCTGATTTGTTGCCCGAGAATCGTCACGGCATCCGCCGTGTCTGCGAATACTGACATGTTTCCTCCTTGTGCGACACCATCGCTGGCTGTCGCTGAACTGATCGATACGACGAGTCCGGAGGCCCCATTGCGCCCAAACGCACCCCGAAATTAACGAAGCGATGTTTCAGGGGCGTCTTGTCTGTGTTACGCGCAGATTATTCTTTGACACAGAAATGGCGACGAAACGCGTAAACACGAAACGCTCCGTTCACACTGTGGCCCTTCCGCCGCTCGTCGCCGAGCGCATCACCTGCACCCTGTCGAAGTGGACGGGAGAACTCGGTCGTTGTCAGTGGTGCGATACGTCGATCGACTCTCCCCGTCGTCGCACGTGGTGTTCGGACAAATGTGGTCGGGCATGGCAGCGCGAGCACATCTGGCGATTCGCCCGCTCGACGGCAAAACGTCGCGCGAAGTACCGATGCATCCGCCCCGGATGCACGGCTGCACGGCGCGACTGCGAGGTCAACCACATCACTCCCCGCAACGGGGATGGTTACGGTCCCGGTTGCCATCATCACCTCTTGCCCGATGCGAGCGGCAACGGTGGTCTCGAGGTGCTCTGTCGTGCGCATCACGCCGAGATCACCAAGGCACAGGCGACCGCGCGTGCCGAGGCACGGCGAGCGGCCAAGTTGGCCAGTGAAACTACGCTCTAGTCGTGGCGTTTCGTGACGGCGATGGTTGGGTGTACTGCACCTGCGGACATCGTCACTGGGGTCTCCACGGCGCAGCAGGACTGCTGTTGATTCGTCTCGACATGAACGAGCCACACGTACTCCTACAGCTGCGTGCCGCGTGGACTCATGGCGGCGGGACGTGGGCACTGCCGGGTGGCGCGCTCGATTCGCACGAAGACTCGATCGCCGCGGCCAAGCGAGAAGCACAGGAGGAAGCCGGAATCGACCCGTCGAAGTTCCTCGTGCGCGACGTGTTCAGCGACGATCACGGTCCGTGGCGTTACGACACCGTGATCGCCCACGCTCAGGGCGAGATCGGCGCCTTCGAGGCGAACGCCGAGTCCGATGACCTCCAGTGGGTGGCGCTCAGCAGCGTGGAGACCTTCGAACTCCACGCAGGGCTCGCCGGTGCGTGGCCACAACTGCACGAGCGGGTGCGGTCAACGTTGTAGATCTGGCGCTCCCACCAAGGGAAGCCTCAGTAACATGGTCGAATGACGATCGAAGCAACCCAGACCAAGGCATACCTCGACGACCGCGCCCACGTGTTTCACTCGTGGTCGGCCCAAGGAACGCTCAATCCCGTCGAGATCACCGGTGGTGAGGGTTCCTACTTCTGGGACTCGACCGGCAAGAAGTACCTCGACTTCTCCAGCCAGCTCGTCAACCTGAACATCGGACACCAGCACCCGAAGTTGATCGCCGCGATCCAGGAGCAGGCCGCCAAGCTGTGCACCGTCGCACCGGCGTTCGCCAACGACGCACGCAGCGAGGCTGCGCGACTCATCACCGAACTCGCCCCTGGCGATCTGAACATGGTGTTCTTCACCAACGGTGGCGCCGAGGCAGCAGAGAATGCAGTGCGCATGTCGCGCCTGCACACCGGCCGTCACAAGATCCTCACGATGTATCGCTCGTACCACGGCTCCACCGCTGGCGCGATCGCCCTCACCGGTGACCCACGCCGCTGGCCGAACGAGACCGGCGCATCGGGTGCCGTCAAGTTCTGGGGACCGTACGCATACCGCAGTGCGTTCCATTCGACGAGCGAGAAAGATGAGTGCGAGCGCGCACTGCAGCACCTCGAAGACGTGTTGATGGTCGAAGGCCCACACACCGTCGCAATGATCGGCATGGAGACCGTCGTTGGCACGAACGGCATCCTCGTTCCGCCGGACGGCTACCTGAAGGGCGTGCGCGAGATCTGCGACCGCTACGGCATCGTCATGATGTGCGACGAGGTCATGGCCGGCTTCGGCCGTTGCGGTGAATGGTTCGCCGTCAACAAGTGGAACGTCGCTCCAGACCTCATCTGCTTCGCCAAGGGCGTCAACTCGGGTTACGTCCCGCTCGGTGGTGTCGTCATCAGCCAGAAGATCGCGGACTCCTTCAAGGACCGCGTGTATCCCGGTGGACTCACCTATAGCGGCCACCCACTCGCATGCGCCGCAGCCGTTGCCTCGATCAACATCTTCAAGGAAGAAAAGATCATCGAGAACGCCCGCACGATCGGCGAAACGGTCATCAAGCCGGAACTCGCCAAGCTGAAGGAAAAGCACCCATCCGTCGGCGACGTCCGCGGTCTCGGCGTGTTCTGGGCCGTGGAGCTCGTGCGCGACCGCGCCACGCGCAAGCCGCTCGTTCCGTTCAACGCCGCAGGTGCCGACAACAAGCCGATGCTCGACTTCGCAGCAGCCTGCAAGAAGAACGGTCTGTGGCCATTCACGCACTTCAACCGCACCCACGTCGCACCTCCGTGCACCGTGAACGCTGACGAAATCCGCGAAGGCATCGCCATCCTCGACGAGGCGTTGACGGTCGCAGACTCGTACTACGAAGGAAAGTGACGACTACGTGCGGGCGATGACCCGCACGTCACCAACTCGTTGACCGTGACCAAACACGGGTGAGGAAAACGCCGCAGGGTTGACCCCTGAGACGTCCACTCCAAGGCGCTCGAGCGCCCACTTCATCAGTGGCGGACGGGCACGGTTCGCACCGTCGGCGACCTTCAGGGCAACTGCTCGTCCATCTGCGAGTCCGACGGCGAACACACCCTCTGCCCCGTCCTTGGCGACGAGACCCCCTACACCTTCCATCAATAAGGTGACGTCGCGAGTAGGTCCACCCACCATCTTCGGATTCGCCCGCATCGCATCCCCGACGATCCGGGCTGGCGAACCCTCGGGTGCGGTGGCGGCAACACGAAACGCTCTCGCGAGTCC
>JBDKEO010000131.1:0-2929 GCA_039795205.1 Actinomycetota bacterium | reverse complement strand
GGTTCACGTTTCGACGATCGCGTCACGGGCAAGGTGAGCACCTTTGCGCCAGACGCCAAGATCATCCACGTCGACATCGACCCGGCGGAGCAGGGCAAGGTGCGCAAGCCTGACGTGCCGATCGTCGGCGACTGTCGTTTGGTCATCGAAGAGATCATCAAGGCGATCCGCGATCTACTTGCAAGTGGCGTCACTCAAACCGACATCGCCCCATGGCGCAGTCGCGTGAGTGGTTGGCGCGAGCAGTTCCCGCTGGCCTACGACCAGAGCGAGCCGGGCCGCGCGCTCAAGCCGCAGTACTGCTTGGAGAAGCTGCGCGACTCGGCACCAGAAGGCACCATCGTGGTGTCGGGCGTCGGTCAGCACCAGATGTGGACGAGCCAGTACTGGAACTTCAACGAGCCGTACACCTGGGTGAACTCGGGTGGTCTCGGCACGATGGGCTTTTCCATCCCCGCGGCAATCGGTGCCAAGGTGGGTCGACCGGACAAGACGGTCTGGGCCATCGACGGCGACGGATGTTTCCAGATGACCGCGCAGGAGTTGGTCACCGCATCGCTCGAGCGCATCCCGGTGAAAATCGGCATCCTCAACAACTCGTACCTCGGCATGGTGCGCCAATGGCAGGAGATGTTCTACGAGGAGCGCTACAGCGAGGTGTACTTGTCCACCGAAGTGCCCAACTTCGTGAAGATGGCCGAGTCGATGGGCTGTGTGGGAATCCGTGTGGATGATCCAGACGAAGTCCAGAACGCGATCGACAAGGCGAACTCCATCAACGACCGCCCGGTCGTCGTCGACTTCCGCGTCGATGCTGGCGAAAAGGTGTTCCCGATGGTCGCTGCCGGTCAGAGCAACGACGACATCATGTTGCACCCTTCACAGAACGATCGCCGAGGGAACCTCCGATGAGCGGCGTCAATCCTTTCGGCACGTCGGCAAATCACCACGTCCTCTCGGTGTTGGTGCAGAACCGACCTGGCGTGCTCGCACGCGTTGCATCGCTGTTCGCTCGTCGTGGCTACAACATCTTCTCGCTGGCGGTGGCTCCCACCGACAACGAGGAATACAGCCGTATCACGATCGTGGTCAACGTCGAGTCGAGCATGATCGAGCAGATCGTCAAGCAGCTGTTCAAGTTGGTGGAAGTCGTTCGCATCTCCGAACTCGACCCGCACAATTCGGTCGAGCGCGAATTGATGGTCACGACCGTGCGCGCCACGGCGGAGCAGCGCGGTCAAGTGGTGGAGCTCGCCAACATCTTCGAGGGCAAGATCCTCTCGGTGGGTTCCGACGCACTGATCGTCTCGCTCGACGGAAGTCCGGAGAAATTGGACGATTTCGAAGAATTGCTGCGACAATACGGGATCGTCGAATCACAGCGCACCGGCCGTGTGGCGCTTCCGAAGCTCGACAGGAAATCACGAACAACGAAGGGAAACAAAGGCTGATGGCTGCGAACATTTACTACGAGAAGGACGTCGATCCGGCGCTGATTCGCTCGAAGAAGGTTGCCGTCATTGGTTACGGCTCGCAGGGCCATGCGCACGCCTTGAACTTGAAGGAGTCGGGCGTCGACGTGACGGTCGGTCTGCGCGAGGGTTCTTCGTCCAAGGCCAAGGCCGAGTCCGCTGGCTTGAAGGTGATGTCGATCGCCGATGCCTCGAAGTGGGCGGACGTGATCATGTTGCTCGCACCCGACACCGAGCAGAAGAAGATCTACGAGGAGTCGATCGAAAAGAACCTCGTAGCCGGTAAGGCATTGGCCTTCGCCCATGGGTTCAACATTCGCTTCAATCGCATCGAGCCACCGAAGGATGTGGACGTGATCATGATCGCCCCGAAGGGCCCTGGTCACCTCGTACGCCGCACGTTCCAGGAGGGCGGCGGTGTTCCGGCGCTGATCGCCGTACACCAGGACGCCACGGGTAACGCCAAGAAGCTTGCATTGTCGTACGCCAATGGCGTTGGTGGTGCGCGTGCGGGAATCATCGAGACCACCTTCCCGGAGGAGACGGAGACAGATCTCTTCGGCGAACAAGTGGTGTTGTGCGGTGGCCTCACTTCACTCGTGATGGCGGGTTACGAGACGCTCGTCGAGGCCGGCTACCAGCCGGAGATGGCGTACTTCGAGTGCTTGCACGAAGTGAAGTTGATCGTCGATCTGATGTACGAAGAGGGAATCGCGGGAATGCGCTATTCGATCTCCGACACCGCCGAGTACGGCGATGTGTCGCGCGGACCACGCATCATCAACTCGGCCACGAAGGACGAGATGCGCAAGATCCTCGAGGAGATTCGCAGCGGCAAGTTCGCCGATGAGTGGATTGCCGAGAGCGATGGCGGCCGCAAGCGCTTCGCCGAGTTGCAGAACGCGGGACGCAACCACCCGATCGAAAAGGTGGGTTCGCAATTGCGCTCGATGATGCCGTGGATCTCGAAGGGCAAGAAGAAAGTGTCCGAAATTTCTGGGGGTTAATCCAATACCCGCAAGAAATTGCCGGCACGAGTAATTCCCGAGTTGTTTGGTCAACAATTAGCCCGTAGTGTCTCGCCCCATGTCCACCAACTGGGGTTTCGAAACACGACAGATCCATGCCGGCCAAGAGCCGGACTCGGCTACTGGTGCGCGCACCGTACCGATCTACCAAACGACGAGCTACGTGTTTCGCGACGCGCAGCACGCTCAGAACCTGTTTGCACTCGCGGAGATGGGCAACATCTACACGCGCATCATGAACCCCACGCAGGGCGTGCTCGAAGCGCGGCTCTCGGCCCTCGAAGGTGGCGTCACCACGGCTGTCGGTATTCCTGGGGCACTCGCGGTATCGAGTGGTCAGTCGGCGGAGTTCCTCGCCATCCTCACGCTCGCTGAAGCGGGTTCGCACATCGTTGCATCGCCCAGCCTCTACGGCGGCACCTACAACCT
>JBDKEO010000130.1:0-3347 GCA_039795205.1 Actinomycetota bacterium | reverse complement strand
CACGTTCGATTGCCACGGCTTCACAGATGAAAGATGCGGTAGCAAAGAGCCTCGACAAACAAGTGTCGAAAGAAAAGATCACCCAATCAGACGCGGACCGGACACTTGCCAACATCACACTCACGGATGACGTTTCGTCACTCAAGGATTGCGACCTCGTAATCGAGTCAATCGTCGAAGACCTCGCAGCCAAGGTTGCGCTCTTTAAGGAACTGGACAAGGCAACTCGGCCCGAAGCAATCCTCGCGACAAATACGAGCACACTTGCAGTCATCGAACTTGCACGGGCAACGAATCGACCGGACAAGGTGTGTGGAATCCACTTCTTCAACCCTGCAACGCTCATGCCGCTCGTCGAGATCATTCGGCCAGTGACGGCATCCGACGAGACCATCGCAACGGCGACCGCGTTTGCGTCATCCTGTGGGAAGGACCCAGTCCAAGTACTCGATCGCGCCGGCTTCATCGTCAACGCGTTGCTCTTTCCATACCTCAACAACGCAATCAGGATGCACGAGATGGGTACTGCCACGATGGAGGACATCGATGTTGCAATGAAGGGTGGATGCAACTTCCCGATGGGTCCGTTCGCGCTGCTCGACCTCGTTGGACTCGATACAACGTTGTCGATCCTTGAAGCGCTCCATGCAGAGTTCAAGGATCCGAACTACGCGCCAACGGAAACACTGAAGTCACTCGTTGCACAGGGCAAACTCGGACGAAAGACCAAGCAAGGCTTCTTCTCTTACTAATCCGACGGCAAAGGGAGGTGAGGTGACGTGTTTGATCACCGTCCGGCTTCTCTCCCGCCTGCAATTTGGCGATTCCCACCATCGCGTGACTGGCCTCAAGCGGATCTCGTGGGTCGTGGAGCAGACCTTCAGCCTTCAACACTGATTGCCGCGTATCGTGCGGGGATCTTCCCAATGCCAACAGATTTGGCATTCGATGACAGCGACATCGCGTGGTGGTCTCCAATTCACCGCGGAATCCTTCCTCTCGACAGCTTGCGTATTACAAGGTCGATGCGACGGAGCTCGCGAAAATACCACTGCACGGAGAACGAGCAATTCGAACGCGTGATGCGAGGATGCGCTTCGCCAAATCGGCCAGGTGGATGGATCAGTGAGCAATTCATCGATGCGTATGTTGAACTCCACAACCTTGGGTGGGCACACAGCATCGAAGTACTCGACGATTCAGGGACGCTCGTGGGCGGTCTGTATGGGGTTCGGATCGATGGGCTCTTCGCGGGTGAATCGATGTTTCATCTCGCCCGAGATGCATCGAAGGTCGCCTTGATGCATCTTGTCGACCAGATGAAGGCCCATTCGGTTCACCTTCTCGACGTGCAATGGCTGACGCCGCATCTCGCCACACTCGGGGCAATCGAGATCTCGCGTGATGATTACCTCGGTCGTCTCGCCCACGCCGTCACGGCGTAGCCTTGACTTCCATGGCGACGCGTCGCGACGAACCCTGGTTGATGCGCACGTATTCGGGGCACTCCAGTGCCGCAGCATCAAACGCCCTGTACCGCCAAAATCTTGCGAAGGGCCAGACCGGGTTGTCAATCGCCTTCGACCTTCCAACCCAAACGGGTTACGACCCGGATCACGTCCTCGCCCGCGGCGAGGTTGGAAAAGTTGGCGTGCCAATCGCACACCTTGGGCACATGCGCACCTTGCTCGACGGCATCCCGCCCGGCGACATGAATACCTCGATGACGATCAATGCTCCGGCTGCATGGTTGCTCTCCCTCTACGTCGCACACGCTTCCGAGCACGGTGTGGAAAGCCGTGAACTCCGAGGCACGACCCAGAACGACGTACTGAAGGAATATCTCTCCCGCGGAACCTTCATCTTTCCGCCAGCGCCGTCGCGAAGACTCACCGTCGACACGATCATCTGGTGTGCGCAACACGCACCGAAGTGGAATCCAATGAACGTGTGCTCGTACCACTTGCAGGAGGTGGGAGCCACACCTGTCCAGGAAATCGCATTCTCATTGGCGAATGCGATCGACATCCTCGATGCGGTCAGGTCAAGCGGTCAGATCGAGCCCGACAAGTTCCCGCAAGTCTTCGGAGCGATGTCGTTCTTCGTCAATGCGGGAATCCGCTTCGTCGAGGAAATGTGCAAGTTGCGAGCATTCACCGACCTGTGGGAACGCATCGGCCGAGAACGGTATGGGATCACCGATGAGAAGGCGTTGCGTTTCCGTTACGGCGTGCAGGTCAATTCACTCGGGTTGACCGAATCGCAGCCAGAGAACAACGTGCAGCGCATCGTGCTCGAAATGCTCGCCGTCACCTTGTCCAAGGATGCGCGAGCACGGAGCGTCCAGCTGCCGGCATGGAACGAAGCCCTCGGACTTCCCCGTCCGTGGGATCAACAATGGTCGCTGCGGATGCAACAGGTGCTCGCTTACGAGACCGATCTTCTTGAGTATGGAGACCTCTTCACGGGTTCGCACGTCGTCGAATCGAAGACGAAAGAGCTTGCTGACGCCGCGTGGACCGAACTGCAAGAGATCCTTTCCTTGGGTGGCGCATTCGAAAATGTCGAGTTGTTGAAGGGCCGCCTCGTCTCGTCGATGGTGGAGCGCACTCGACGCATCGAGTCTGGCGAACTCTCCGTCGTTGGTGTCAACGTCTTCACCGAATCGACTGAATCCCCCCTCGGTGGCGACGACAACATCCTCACTGTCGATCGATCGATCGAAGAGACGCTGATCAACGACGTTCGTCAATGGAGGAAAGACCGCGACAACGGGCGTGTGGAAGCAGCCAAGAAAACTCTTGCTGACGATGTCCGATCCGGGCGAAACGTGATGCCCGCCTCGATCGCTCTCGCTCAAGCGGGAGGGACTACTGGCGAGTGGGCGGACATCCTGCGCGAAACGTTTGGTGAGTACCGAGCGCCTACGGGTGTTGGCGCCGCGGCCGGCCGTCGCGCCAAGGAGTTGCATGAGGTCGCCGAGTTCGTACAACTAATTCCTGGCGGTCCACCAAAGGTGCTGATTGCGAAACCCGGTCTGGATGGACATTCAAGTGGCGCCGAACAGATTGCAGTCGCGGCACGCGACTCCGGAATGGAAGTCGTCTACAGCGGGATTCGACTCACGCCCGAACAAATCGCCGCATCTGCGCGCGACGAGGATGCCGATCTCGTCGGTCTTTCGATCTTGTCCGGCTCACACCGCGAGCTCGTCCCGAGCGTCATCGACCACATGACGAAATTCGGAGTGGACTCACCGGTCATCGTCGGAGGAATCATCCCCGAGGTCGACCAACGGTTCTTCCTCGACAATGGCGTCGCTGCCGTCTATACGCCGAAGGACTTCG
>JBDKEO010000087.1:0-5457 GCA_039795205.1 Actinomycetota bacterium | reverse complement strand
AGGTGCAAGACCCGGCCTTGACGGTGGGCTTCCGACTCGAGACCGGCGAGACGATCCTCGCCTGGACGACCACGCCATGGACGCTGCCGAGCAATCTCGCGCTCGCCGTTGGCCCCGACATTGAGTATGCGCGAGTCATCTCGGGTGGCAGAACGTATCTGCTCGCTGCTTCACGGGTGGCCGCGTATGCGAAGGAGCTCGACGAACATGAGGTGATCGGCTCGGTGATGGGCCGCGAGCTCGTTGGTCGTCGTTACGAACCACTCTTTTCGTACTTCTCGACTCATGAAGATGCCTTCCGTGTACTGGCCGGCGACTTCGTCTCCACCGAGGACGGCACCGGCGTGGTGCACATGGCTCCCGGATTCGGCGAAGACGACCAGCGTGTGTGTGCGGCCAACGGAATCGACCTCGTCGTGCCGGTTGATTCCAGAGGCAGATTCACGAGCGAGGTTCCGGATTTCGAGGGACAGCTGGTGTTCGATGCCAATGCACCGATCATCAAGACACTGAAAGAGCGGGGGGTCGTGCTGCGTCACGAGACCTACGACCACGCATACCCACACTGTTGGCGGACCGGCAAGCCACTCATCTATCGGGCAGTCAGTTCATGGTTCGTGAACGTGACCAAGGTGAAGTCGCGAATGCTCGAGCTGAACGAGGAGATTCGTTGGGTTCCCGACCATCTTCAGCACGGCAGTTTCGGCAAGTGGCTCGAAAACGCCCGCGACTGGACCATCAGCCGCAACCGTTTCTGGGGCTCGCCGATCCCCGTATGGAAGAGCGACGACCCGAGTCATCCCCGGGTCGATGTCTACGGCAGCATCGCGGAGTTGGAGCGCGACTTCGGCACTCGGGTCCATGACCTGCACAGGCCGGAAGTCGACGACCTCGTGCGTCCGAATCCCGATGATCCGACCGGCAAGTCGATGATGCGCCGGGTTCCCGAGGTACTCGACTGTTGGTTCGAGAGCGGCAGCATGCCGTTCGCGCAGGTGCATTACCCGTTCGAGAATCAAGAGTGGTTCGACGGTCATTATCCGGGTGACTTCATCGTCGAGTACATCGGGCAAACGCGCGGTTGGTTCTACACACTGCACGTCCTCGCGACGGCCTTGTTCGACCGTCCCTCGTTCGCCACCTGCATGAGTCACGGAATCGTGCTCGGTGACGACGGTCAGAAGATGTCGAAGAGTCTGCGCAACTATCCGGACCCGATGCGCGTGTTCGACACGTACGGCGCGGATGCCATGCGCTGGTATCTGCTGTCTTCGGCGATCCTTCGTGGTGCCGACTTCTCCGTGACCGAGGAAGGAATCCGTGACACGGTTCGTCAGGTGATCCTCCCGTTGTGGAACTCGTGGTATTTCCTCTCGCTATACGCAAACGCGGAGTCGAAAGTCGGTAACACGCGCTTCGATTCGACGAACGTGCTCGATCGGTATGCGTTTGCCAAACTGCACGACCTGATCGGCGATCTCACGGTGTCGATGGATGCGTACGACCTGTTCGGTGCCTCACAGCACATTCGTGGCTATCTCGACGTCCTCACCAATTGGTACATCCGGCGCAGTCGTGACCGCTTCTGGTCGGGCGATCAAGATGCGATCGATTCGCTGCACTCGATTCTCGAAGTGTTGACGCGGCTTGCCGCGCCTCTGTTGCCGCTCGTCACCGAGAAGATCTATCAAGGCCTCACTGGTGAGCGAAGCGTGCACCTCGCCGATTGGCCGTCGGCGTCAGTCGTGCCCGCTGATCCGCCGTTGGTTCGAGCAATGGACGAAGTTCGCGCCGTCTGCTCCTCGACACTCGGGCTGCGCAAGTCTGCTGGGCGGCGAGTCCGTTTGCCGCTAGCGAAACTGACGGTCGCGTCCGAACTGGCCAATGATCTGTCGGCATACGTGGACATCATCCGCGACGAAGTGAACGTTCGAGAAGTGTCACTCACTGCCGATGTCGAAGGTCTCGCCACTCGCGAACTGCATGTCATTCCCGCGGCGCTCGGGCCCCGTTTGGGCAAGGATACGCAGCAAGTGATCGGTGCGGTGAAGCGCGGTGACTGGGCGGTGACCGGCGATGTCGTGCGCGCGGGAACTTTCGAACTAGTCGATGGCGAGTATGAGTTGCGCTTGTCGGCGAAGAACCTGGCCTCGGATTCAGTCGTGACGTCGACGTTGCCTGGTGGGGCAGGGATCGTGTTGTTGGACATCGAGTTGACCCCCGAACTCATTGCTGAAGGAGTGGCTCGCGACGTGGTGCGCGCGGTGCAGCAGGCCAGACGGGATGCAGGCCTCGCCGTGTCCGACCGCATCTCGCTCGTGCTCGGTCTGCCTGCTGCGATGACCGAACAAGTACGTCCGTTCCTCTCGTATGTGGCTGCGGAAACCCTGGCGGAAAGCGTGTCTCAGGTGGATGTTGCAACCGTTAGCCCGAATACGGAGGTGGACGGGGTGGCCGTTCATGTCTCCGTCGACCGACTACGGTAAAGCGCCAAGTTCCGGGAGGTCTTGATGGCAGGGTCCAGTAGTGCTGCGGCGAAGAAGAAGCTTGCCCAGAAGAAGGCACTAGCCAAGAAGAAGGCTGACGCGAAGAAGAAGGCCGACGCGAAGAAGAAGGCCGACGCGAAGAAGAAAGCCGACGCCAAGAAGAAGGCTGACGCCAAGAAGGCGCTCGCCAAGAAGAAGGCCGAGGCGCAAAAGAAGCTCGCTGCCAAGAAGAAAGCCGATGCGCTGAAGGCACTAGCCAAGAAGAAGGCCGATGCCCAAAAGAAGGCGCTCGCCAAGAAGAAGGCTGACGCTCAGAAGGCCGAGGCGAAGAAAAAGGCGCTTGCGAAGAAGGCTGCCGAGGCGGCCCGTCGTCAGGCACAACGCGAACGCGAGGCCGAGCAGCGACGCAAGGCCCAAGAACGCAAGCGTGAAATGGCCGCGCGAGCCAAGGCCAAGATGATCGAGGCGAAGGAAAAGGCGAAGGAGCGCGCGCGAATCGCCGCCGAGCGTCAAGCCGCAAAGGCCGCAAAGGAAGCAGAGCGCATTGCCGCGCGTGAGGCCAAGGAAAAGGCGCGTTTGGAGGCGATTGCTGCCAAGGAAGCGGCACGAGAGGCGGAGCTTCGCGCTCGTCGCAAGCCGGAGCCTCCGCCGAAGCCACCGATCAAGAAGCTGGAGTTCGTCGACGGCATTCAAGTGACGGGCGAATTCGACCACAAGTTCCTGTCGGGACAGCGTGAGTTGCTTCTCGAAATGCGCGCGCAGTTGACCACGCAGGCCAATCGTCTCGAGGACGAGGCCAACGCCTTGATCGAAGACGTGGAAATGGGAGACGTGCAGTTCGACGAAGAGGGCGGCGAAGGCGACACCATGGTGGTGGAGCGTGAGCGCGACCTCGTCTTGTCGGCGCAGGCTCGCCACGAGGTAGAGGAAATCGACGCTGCGCTCGCCCGGATCAAGTCGGGCGACTACGGGTATTCGATCCACAGCGGTTTGCCGATTCCGCGGGAGCGCTTGAAGGCGATTCCGTGGACGCAAGAGTCGGTGCAGGAACGCGTCGGAGGTTTGGCTCGTCGATGACGACCCCTCTTCGGCGTGGCATCACGCCGACCACCTGGTTGCCCATGCTCGTGGTGTTGGTCACCGATCTCGCCACGAAGGAGTGGGCGCTCGGACGACTCTCCGGCGGGCGCACGATCGATGTCGTGTGGACGTTGCGCTTCAATCTGCACTTCAACACCGGCATCGCCTTTTCTCAGCTCACTGGTTTCGGCGAAATCGTTGGCGTTGTGGCGATCGTGGTGGCTGCGGTGTTGCTGTGGTGGAGTCGCAAGCAATCGTCGCCATTGGTACTTGCGGCGGTGGGATTGATCGTGGGAGGGGCACTCGGAAACGTCCTCGACAGGTTGTTCCGCGGTGACGGCTGGATGCGCGGTGCAGTGGTTGACTTCATCGACTTTCAGTGGTTTCCCATCTTCAACGTGGCTGACATGGGAGTGACGATCGGAGCGACGTTGTTGGTGGCGCATTCGTTCGTCGCGGGACGTTGACCGTGTTGTCGGAATCGATCCCTGCATCGCTCGCCGGCGAGCGCCTCGACCGCGTAGTCGCGTTGATCGCCGACGTGAGCAGGGCGGTTGCTGCGGCTCTCATTGAAGCAGGCGGTGTGACGGTCGACGGTAAACCAGCCTTGTCGGGAAAGGTGAAGGTGGCCGAGGGGCAAGAGGTGGGCATCAACCCTTCGCTGATCCCTACGCCGCAACTTCCGGTCGCCGATCCGAGCGTTCCCGTCGTTGTCGTGTTCAGCGACGAGGACGTGATCGTGGTGGACAAGCCAGCCGGACTGATCGTTCACCCTGGTGCAGGAAATCCACACGGAACCTTGATCAACGGTCTCCTCGTCGACTTTCCTGAAATCGCCAGTGTGGGTGACCCCATGCGACCGGGCGTGGTGCACCGATTGGATGCGGGAACGACGGGGTTGATGATGGTGGCGCGCACCACGGTGGCCTACGAAGCTTTGGTCGGAATGTTGTCGCGTCGTGAAGTGGGTCGACGCTACGCCGCACTGGTGTGGGGTCACCCTGCGCAGCAGTCGGGCATCATCGATGCACCGATCGGTCGCGACCATCGTGATCCAACGAAGATGGCGGTGGTCGTCGACGGTAAGCACGCTCGTACCAAGTACGACGTGGTCGAACGGTTCACCTCGCCTCGTGAAGTCGCGCTCGTGTCCTGCACGCTCGAGACGGGTCGAACGCATCAGATTCGTGTTCATCTCGAGTCCATCGGCCATCCTGTGGTGGGTGATGCGACGTACGGGGGAGCGCGCAGTGCTCTCGCTGCGCCTCGTCCCATGTTGCACGCCGAACACCTCGAGTTCGTGCATCCCGTCTCGGGTCGGACACTGGCGTTCGATGCGCCGATCCCAAGAGACATGAGAGCGGTCATCGACCGCTGCAATACCGACTAGTCGTGCAGTAATTCAGGCCAAGGAGCATCGCCCTTGGCCGCGTCGGCAATCTTCTGCAGCGTGTAATCAGCGAGGTGATGACGCATGTGTTCGCCGGCGACGTTCCAAATGGCGAGCAACACGCAGTGACCCTCGTGATCGCATGCGCCATCTTGGTGTGGCTGTCCGAAGTCGCCGAGGCTGATCGGTCCGTCCGCGGCAGAGATGATCTCTGAAAGCAAGATTTCATTCGCAGGGCGAGCAAGCACGTAGCCGCCGCCGACACCGCGCTTCGACTTGACGAGGCCGGCACCCTTCAACACGAGCAGGATTTGTTCGAGGTATGGCTGCGGAAGTCCGGTGCGCTGTGCGATGTCCTTCACCGAGGTCGGACCAGGTTCTCCGGAATGCATCGCCAGTGACAGCAACGCGCGACATGCATAGTCGCCTCTGGTCGAAACACGCACGCTTGTAGTGTAGAACCGTGCCTGAGCCACGAATCCCGAATTACTCGGGAGCGTG
>JBDKEO010000069.1:0-3258 GCA_039795205.1 Actinomycetota bacterium | reverse complement strand
TTCCAGCAAACACCGTGCTGGCCAACACGATGGCATCGCTCGGCGGCCCTGCGAGAAGACTCCACGTCGGCGAACCTGATCGCACGAGAACTGGCTGAACGGAATAGGTATAGGAAACACCAGGCTGGATCGAGGAGTCGGTGCAGGAGACGTCGCTCGTGAGAGGTATTGGATTGGAAACACCCGGACAGACTTGAGTACTCGAACCGTCTCCATGTGTGCGGTTCACCACATAACTCACCATCGATGAACCGGGAAACGTCACGGGCTGCCACCGCACTCGTGCCGCCCCGGACTCGACGCTCACAATGGGTCGAGGTGCCGTTGCTGGAGCGAAAGCTCCACTTACCAACGAGGACTGGAGATCCGCCTCGCGATCAGAAAAACGTCCAACCGAGGAAATCAGCGGGGTGCTTGCTGCCACCGCAGCGACAGCAAGCACCCACGCCGAAATCCGAGACATTTCGGATTATCAACTCCAAGCGATCGTCGTGCACTGCCTGCCGGCTACGCACGAAGTCGTTTGGTTGGCGCTCTGCACCGCCTTGAAAGTCAATTGCACCGACGACGAGCCGCCCTGCAGAGCGTTTGGCGCGCCCAGCGGCAGGAGATAGTCGACGGTGAACGTCACTGTCTCACCGGTGTTCACGGGTGTCGTCGAAAGCAGGATGTTGTCGACACTGGTTCCCGCCACGACTGGTGTCGGAGCACCTGCGGAGTTGTTGTAGGTGGTGCCGTTGATCACGCCCACCCCGTCAGCAGCAATCTTTGCCTGCAAGCCGGTCGCCGAGCCCGTGTACAGGGCTGTTGCCCCGTTGAGCAGATTCACGTCGACGCCAAGGTACGCGGGCAACGAACCCGTGTATTCCACATCGAACGTGCAGCGCACTTTGTCGGCCGAACCCGAACCATACGCGGTAGAGGAATCTCCCGGCGCCAACTCGGTGACATTACAGGTAGTGCTCGTAGAGCCCAGACCGACCGTGACAGTTCCCGCAGTGAACGCATCCGCGGTGTTGGACAGGGAGTCGCTGAACAGTGCGGTAGTGCCCCATGCGGCAAAACCGAGAGCACCCACCATCATGATGGCGCTCAGGAGATACCGCGGACCATATCTGCCTTGTTTCTTTTCTCGTGCATTCATTTCATCTTCTCCTTTGTTGTTGTGGTTATTGCTGAACCTGGCTTGCCTGCATACGCGGAACTCGCCGCAACAGAGCCGTTGCCCATTCCGCGAACAACACGGACAATCCCATCGTCAAAACGAAACGTGGATCACGGAGGCCGAACACCAGTCGGCCCAACCAAGGCACGACGCTCGAGACCGTCCCCACCACTTGATCACTCGTCACCAGCGACAAGTCCGCCGAGGGATTGGCATCACCCTTGGTGACGTATTCGATTGGCGTTCCTTCCGATCGAGCAACTTCCACCACCCGGTGGGTCACGTACACGGACGGAGACTCTCCAGGTTGAAAAGTGATGACGTCTCCCACGCGCGGGCTCGGGTTCTTCGTGTTCACCATCACCACATCTCCCGGATCGATGCCTGGGGTCATTGATCCAGAGGTGACGACGAACATCTCCAACCCGAATGCACGAGGCCGACCCGACTCAGAAGTTGCGGTCAGAACGAGAAGAACTGCTCCAAACGCAACGAGCAGAGTCGCAGGACCGAGGATGACCCAACGCAGAGCGAGCAGAACTTTGTGGGTGTTCATGCGCGGCACGGTAAGCGCGCGTTTCAACAAAGTTGCGCCAACTAATGAGCGCGGGACGAACGACCGTCTACTAATGTCGTACGACGGTGAACCTGCTTGCTGCGAACGACTTGTTGAACGACTTCGCATCGATAGAAAGTCAGGTACATCTCACCCTTCTCGTGCTGTGGTCAATGGCTCTGGGGGGGCTCCTCGGGCTCGAGCGTGAGCGGCTGGCCAAAGCGTCTGGCGTTCGCACTCACATGCTGGTTGCAGCTTCCTCGACGATCGTCGTATTCGTCAGTGCAGAGGTTGCTGGCATCAATGGAGACATGAGTCGCGGAATTCACGGCGTCATCACCGGAATCGGCTTCCTCGGGGCAGGAGCCATCATCCAATCCAAAAAGGGCGTGGTCACTGGCCTCACCACGGCTGCAACGATCTTCCACACGGCCGCAATCGGTGTTGCTGTCGCCGTTGGTTACGGGCTCGCCGCTACCGTCGGAACCATTCTCGCGGTACTCGTGCTGTATGGAATCGGAAAGATTTCGTACCGATACTCACAGAGTCGAATCGACGACGGGAACGGCGAGGAGTAGAGGAATCCGTCGCGAAGTCTTTTCGCGATAACCCGCATAGGGCGGAAACACGTCGACCGCCCGTTTCCACCACTCGTCGTACTCAGCGCCATCGATCTCGCGAACTTCCACCCAGTGTGGCTCGGGCCCGTCCTGCACCGTCGCTTCACGTGGGTTGGCGCGGAGATTGGCGTACCAATCGGGATGCGTGTCCGCGCCGCCCTTGGAAGCCACCAACAAGTACGCACCGTCCTTCTCGACCCGCATCAGCGCGATCTTGCGCACCGAGCCGGATTTCGCACCACGCATCGCCACGATGATCACGGGAATTCCGGTGTCAAGGAGCGTGCCGCCTTCCTTGCCGCGAGTGCGCTCGTACTGCTCCACCTGATCGCGCACCCACGCCGACGTGCTCGGCACATACGTTCCTGAGAGTCGAGCCATACAACGAGAATACGACCCCATCTACTCAGGACCGGTAACCACTAACGTCGTCGCGATGGCCACCAAGTCAGGCGACCGAAGCGCATTCTTTCCCGCCATCGAAAAGAAGCACGGCAAGCCCATCGCTCACTGGTTCAAGGTGCTGAAGGACCTTGGTGACGCCAAGTACGCCGAGCAGATCACGCTTCTCCGTGATCGCCACGAATTCAGCCAGGCGCACGCCAACGCCGTAGTCATGTACCACCGAGGCTCAAAGTCATCGAAGCGACACGACGACCCATCTGCCTATTTCAAGACACTCGAGCCCAAGAAGGCCAAATTGGCGAGGGCGATTTTTGCGGCGATCCGCGCGAAGTATCCGAAACTCGAGATGGTGATCGCGTGGAACCAGCCGATGCTGAAACACGGCGACCATTACGTGTTCGGACTCGGATCCTCTTCGAACCACATCTTGATCAATCCATTCAGCAAAGCCGTGATCGAGAAGTACCGTCCGCAACTGAGGGATCTCACGGTGAACAAACACACCATTCGGA
>JBDKEO010000067.1:0-10869 GCA_039795205.1 Actinomycetota bacterium | reverse complement strand
GGTGTCGTGATTGCCACGCGGATGAACGAACCAGCGTCGCTGGCCTTGGTGCGGTATTGCGTGGCGACGGCGTTTCGAATCGTCGAGCAATTGGCGGGTCGTTTTGGTTCGGCAGGACCTGGTTTCGTGCAGCGGAACCACTGCACTTTGGCGTCCGGACGAGCCAACACCGTCAGCGTCTCATTGACCCGACCGAGCGCGGTGACTGCAGGCACGCTGGTTTCAGGGAACAGCACGGCGAGTTGAGCGAAGGCCGCGGGGAGGTTGAGTAGTCCGTATCCAGTCTGCGGATCGCGACCAGGCGTCGCGATGTCGGTGGCTGACTGCAGAAGGATGTCCCGAACCTGATTGGGAGCGAGTGTCGGTTGAGCGGCGAACAACAACGCGGCGGCGCCACTGACGAAGGCGGCGGCCATCGATGAACCGGTGCTGAGTCCGTAGTTTCCGAGCGCAGTCGAGAGAATGCCGACACCCGGTGCGGCGATGTCGATGTAGTCGCCCACCTGTGACTTGGCTGCAGGAACGTTGTTCTGGTCGACGAAGGCGACTGCAATCGTCTGGTCGAATGCCGCGGGCCACTTCGGCACGGCGGTCGGACCGTCGTTGCCGGCTGCAGCGATGACGAGCGAGCCTTTGCTCGTTGCATAACTGATCGCCTCGGACAGCGCCACTGACTCCTGATCGCCGCCCAGGGAGAGATTGATCACGCGCGCGCCCATGTCGGCCGCCATGCGCACGGCGTTGACGACGTCGCCTGAGCGACCACGTCCATCTGGTCCAAGAACGCGAATGGGGAGAATGCGTGACCCGGGTGCGACACCAACTCCACCAGCCGAATTGTTGGCGACTGCCGCGATAATCCCGGCGACATGGGAGCCGTGCCCCTGTGTGTCGACATCTGGCGCGCCCGGCTCATTGACGCCACCGAACAGGTTGATCCCGGCTTCCAGGTTCGCGTCAAGATCAGGATGCGGACCGCTGCCGCTATCGATCACCGCGATCGTGACTCCTGCACCCCGCGTGATTGCCCACACTTGTTCGGCGCCCACCTTGGTGAGCCCCCACTGTTGTGAATAGAGCGGGTCGTTGACGACTGCTGCAGAAGCGGGAAGAGGGAGAAGCAGTCCGCCGAGCAGGCCGACGATGACGAGCGAGGCGAGGATACGAGCGAAACGACGCACGAATTCGTTCTACACGCCGACGGCATGGAAGCCGCCGTCGACGTGGATGATTTCACCGGTCGTTGCCGGAAACCAGTCTGACAACAGCGCAACGCACGCTCGCGCCACGGGTTCGCTATCGAGGATGTTCCAACCGAGTGGAGCTCGTTCCGACCAGACATCCTCGAACTTGGCGAATGTGGGGATCGACTTTGCAGCCATCGTGCGAATCGGGCCCGCCGCAACGAGGTTGCAGCGAATGCCTTTCGCGCCGAGGTCGCGAGCGAGATAGCGGTTGGTGGCCTCGAGTGCGGCCTTGGCCACGCCCATCCAGTTGTAAGCGGGCCACGCCACGGTGTTGTCGAAATCGAGTCCGACGAAACTTCCGCCACTCGTCATCAACGGCACGAACGCGTCTGCGAGCGTCTTCAGGGAGAACGCGGAAACTTCCATCGCCACGGCAACGTCCTGCCACGGCGCAGCCATCAAATCGTCGCCGAGGCACGAAGCGGGGGCGAAACCAATCGAGTGCAACACGCCGTCCACACTTCCGAGACGTTGCCGCGTTGCTTCGCGCGCCGACTCAACGTGTTCAGGGACTGTCACGTCGAACTCGATTACTTCGGCTGCTTGATCCAACTTGCGAGCAGTGCGCTCGGTGATCGACAGGCCGCGACCTGCGCCGGTGAGGATGATCGAGGCCCCTTCGCGTTGGGCGATCTGGGCCACGCCGAAAGCAAGTGACGCATCGGTGAGGACACCGGTGATCACGATCTTCTTGCCAGCAAGTATTCCTGAGGTGGCCATCTCCCTAGACGGTAGTTGCCATCGAGTGGATGTGTGAGACTTGGGAAATGCGCATTGGGATCATGGGCGGCACAGGTCCCGCTGGTAGTGGACTCGGTTTACGCCTCGACGTTGCGGGGCATGAGGTCGTGCTTGGCTCACGATCGCGCGACAAGTCGGAACAAACCGTCGCCGAGCTGAGCGCGGCATGGCCGAGTCATGGCATCACCATCTCGGCGGGCGACAATTTGGATGCCGCACGCTGTGATCTCGTCGTGGTGGCCACACCCTGGGATTCCATCGCCACGCTCGTCGGCGAGCACGCCGAAGCTCTGCGCGGAAAGATCGTGGTGACGATGGCCAATGCACTCATTCGTGTGGGCAAGGAGTTTCAGCCACTCGTTCCGCCGCGGGGGAGTATCGCCGCTCACGTTCAAGCAGCGATACCGGCGAGCAAAGTCGTCGCCGCAATGCAGCACATTCCGGCCAAGGAACTGGGCAACCTCGACCATCATGTCGACAGCGACGTATTGATTTGCTCGGACTTCCCCGAAGCGATCGAAGTGGTCAGTGACATCGTCGCCAAGATCCCTGGGTGTCGTCCGTTGAACACGGGCGGTTTGTCGAATGCGCTCGCGCTCGAAGCATTCACCGCGGTGTTGCTGCAACTGAACGTGAGGTACAAGACGCGCGTGGCGCCGCGCCTCACCGGCATTCCGTCCAACGATCCGGTGACCGGTCGTTCGATGGAGCTTCCGTCCTGATGCGTCTGTACGACACCGCGCGAAGGGAGATCGTCCCCTTCGAGTGTGGAGAGACCGTCCTGATGTACACGTGCGGGATCACGCCATACGACGCCACTCATCTGGGACACGCGTTCACGTTCATCTCGTATGACGTGCTGCAGCGACGGTTGATCGACGCCGGTCATCAGGTGAAGTGCGTTCGCAACGTCACCGATGTGGACGATCCCTTGTTCGCCAAGGCACGCGAACTCGGCGTGCACTATTTGGATCTTGCAGCTCGCGAGGAAGCGCGATTCGAGCGCGACATGGTTGCACTGAATGCGCTTCCCGTGCACAGCACGCCGCGGGCATCGTCGGCGATACCGGACATTCGCGGATTCATCGGCATGGTGATCGATCGCGGGTTCGCGTACGAGGCGGGTGGCTCGGTGTATTTCGACGTGGAGAAGTTTCCGTTGTTCGGTTCGATCTCGCACTATTCGCGTGAAGAAATGATCGCGCTGGCCAAGGAGCGAGGAGGCAACGTCGAGGACCCGAACAAGCGCAACCCACTCGATTTCGTGTTGTGGCATCCGTCGGCAAACGACGAACCGGCCTGGGACACGATGTGGGGCTCCGGACGTCCCGGTTGGCACATCGAATGCTCCGCGCTGGCGCTTCGCGAGCTGGGCACCACGATCGACCTACATGGAGGCGGCAGTGATCTGATCTTCCCGCACCACGAATGCGAGCGGGCCCAGTCTGAAGCGGCAACTGGTGTGCCATTCGTGCGGCATTGGATGCACGTGGCGATGGTCTACATGGACGGACACAAGATGTCGAAGAGTCGCGGCAACCTCGTCTTCGTCGACAAGTTGCGCGAGTCGCACGATCCGCGGGCCATTCGGCTCGGACTCATCGAACATCACTATCGACATGAGTGGGAATGGTCGACTGATTTGGTGTCGCGCAACGAACGCAGACTCGTTGCGTGGGAGGAGACATCGTCCGGTCGTGAAGACGACACGGTGCTCGACGACGTGCGAGTTGCGCTCGACGACGACCTGAACACACCGTTGGCGGTCGACATACTGGACAAGGCTGCGAGCAAAGGATTGTCGGTACGGTCTGGCGCCGCATTGCTCGGTGTGTCGTTGCAACACTGAAGAACTCGGCCCCGCCTGATCGGGTCGCCTTAGACTTGTGCGCGTGAGCGGTTCGGACACCATCGAGATTCGCCTGCCTGACGGCAGTTCGCGGTCACTGCCGATGGGCTCGACGGCGCTCGATTTGGCCCGCAACATTGGCTCCCGATTGGCCAAAGCCGCAGTCGCTGCCGTGGTGGATGGCGAGGAACGCGATCTCGGAGCCCAGCTGGATGATGGTGCGACGGTGAGCATCCTGACGAGCGACAGCGCCGAAGGTCGTCACGTACTTCGGCACTCCACGGCCCACGTGTTGGCGCAGGCGGTGGTGTCGCTGTTCCCAGGCGCCAAGTTCACCATCGGACCGGCCATCGAGGACGGTTTCTATTACGACTTCGATCTGCCTGGAGGTCGCACTTTCAGTGACGACGATCTGGCGCGTATCACCGAAGAGATGCAACGCATCGTCGCCGCCGATCAGCCGTTCGTGCGCCACGAAGTATCGGTCGAGGAAGCGTTGAAGATGTTTGCCGATCAGCCGTACAAGTGCGAGATCATCGAGCGCGTCACGAGTGGTGCCGCAGATGGCAGTGACGCAGGCGAAGTGGGTGGAGGTAGCTCGGTCAGCGTGTACCGCAACTCCGAGTCGTTCGTCGACCTGTGTCGTGGACCGCACGTGCCGTCCACGTCGCGACTCGGTCATTTCGCGTTGATGAAGGTGGCAGGTGCGTACTGGCGCGGCAATGAGAAGGGTCCGATGCTCCAGCGCGTTTACGGCACCGCGTGGGAGTCCAAGTCGGCGCTCGAGGAACACCTTCATCGGCTTGCCGAAGCAGAGAAGCGCGATCACCGCAAGCTCGCCGTGGAGATGGACCTGCTCTCGTTTCCGAGCGAACTAGGAGGCGGTTTGGCGGTGTGGCATCCGAAAGGTGCCATCGTCCGCAAATTGATGGAGGACTACAGCCGTGAGCGTCATGCAACGGGCGGCTATCAGTTCGTCTATACCCCGCACTTGGCCAACGAAAAGCTGTTCATGACGTCGGGACACCTCGACTTCTACAAGGACGGCATGTATCCGCCGATGGAGATGGACAACGGCACGTACTACCCGAAGCCGATGAACTGCCCGATGCACTGTCTGATCTTCAAGGAACGTCAGCGCAGTTACCGCGAGTTGCCGCTGCGGTTGTTCGAACTGGGCACGGTCTATCGATACGAGCGTGCCGGCACCCTCCACGGACTGTTGCGGATTCGCGGCTTCACCCAGGACGACAGTCACATCTATTGCACCGAGGAACAGCTGACCGACGAGATCACGTCATTGCTCGACTTCGTCATGTCCGTACTTCGTAAGTTCGGATTCGACGAGTTCGAGTTCAATCTCTCGACTCGTGACCCCGGCAAGAGCGTCGGTTCCACGGAGATTTGGGAGAAAGCCACCGAAGCATTGCGCACCGCCATGGATCGGCACGGAGTCTCCTACAAGGTCAAGGAAGGTGACGCGGCTTTCTACGGACCGAAGATCGACATCGACGTTCGCGACGCGATCGGTCGCAAGTGGCAATTGAGCACGATCCAATGCGACTTCAATCTTCCCGAACGGTTTCAGCTCGAGTACATCGGCGCCGACAATGCGCGCCACCGGCCGATCATGTTGCATCGTGCGTTGTTCGGCTCGGTCGAGCGTTTCTTCGGTGTGCTCCTCGAGCACTACGGCGGGTCGTTCCCTGCATGGTTGGCACCGATTCAGGCGCGCGTCTTGCCTGTCACTACGGCACATGAGAGTCACGCAGCGAAGGTGGTGGCGCGACTTCGCGCTCAGGGTTTCCGTATCGATTTGGTGGCCGCCGACGAACAATTGGGTAAGCGGATTCGTAATGCGAAGGTGGAACGAATTCCCTACGTACTCGTGGTCGGTGACGAAGACGTGGCGGGGGACACGCTCGGTGTCAACCCGCGCGGCGGAGAGGTTCGTCGTGGCGTGTCGGTGGACTCGTTCATCGCTGAGCTAGCCGCACTCGTGGACGACGGTAAAGGCGCTTGATGCTCGAACATCTGTGGAACGGTTGGCGCGCAGAGTACGTGCAGCGCGACTCCAAGAAGATGAATGGCTCGAAATCGATTTTCACCCAGATCCTCGAGTCGGGGATGTCCGATCACGAGTCGTACATCGTTCATCGCGGTGGGTCGTGCTTCGTGATCCTCAACGCCTTTCCCTACTCGCCGGGTCACATGTTGGTGTTGCCGTACCGCGAGGTGGGCGAGTTGGAGCTGTTGAGCGACGAAGAACGTGACGAGATTTGGATTCTGGTGAAGGATGCCGTGCGAGTTTTGAAGGCGGAATACGCGCCACAAGGGGTCAACGTGGGGATCAACATGGGTGCGTCGGCGGGTGGCAGCGTCTCGCAGCATCTGCACGTGCATGTCTTGCCAAGATGGGGCGGCGACACCAACTTCATGGTGACCGTTGCCAACACGAAGATCCTGCCGGAGTCGCTTGCGGTGAGCGCAGAGCGACTGCGTGCGCGCTTCTCTGAGATGGTGGGGAGATAATGATGTCTGACGAGATTCGCGACCAGTTACCCGAAGATCTGAATGCCTCCGAGTTCGTCGGCCCGTATCAGTTTCCCGACAACAGTCGACGTCGGATACCGGCCTTCTTGTACATGGCGATCGCCGTTGCATGCTTGGTGGCGTGGTTTGCGTTCGGTCGATCGCAGGCCGACAATGCCGGCTACGTCAACGATGGTTTCCTCTTTGTCGCAGTGCTGCTTGCCGCTTTTTCGCTGTTCCTGATCACGTCGTCCTGGAAGCTCGGCGTGAAAGAGACCGACGCGTTGGTGCTCGCATCGCAGGCCGTCGGATTTGCCGTTGGCCACGCATCGGCACAACAGGTGTGGCGTGGCTGGCGAAGTCGTCCAACGTGGCGCGTGTTGTGTTATAGCGCCGAGGAGCCACCGCTGAAGAGAGGCCTCGTCCTCATCGACGCTGTCGACGGCCAGCAGGTGGAGTGTCTCGTGGAAGACAACCCCGAGGTCTGAGCATCAGTAGGATTTGACCGTGTTCGATGGTCGTTTTCGAAACCAAGTAGAGCGCGCCATTCGCCCGATCGGTGTGCGACTGGGCAAGACCCGTTTGACGCCCGATCACTTCACCCTTGTGGGTCTGTTGATGGCGTGTGCCGCAGCCGTGGCGATCGGTGCCGGGCAACTGCAGTTGGGTTTCGTGTTGTTGGTGGCGTCCGCGCTACCGGACTTGCTCGACGGCGCCTTGGCCAAGGCATCCAACCTTGCCAGTCAACGTGGCGCATTCTTCGACTCGGTCATCGACCGCGTGAGCGATGCAGTGGTACTCGGCGGTGTCGCATGGCATTTTGCGGTGACGAATGATCCACGGACTGCGGTCATCCCGTTCGCGGTGATGGGCTTGTCGTTGCTCATCTCCTATGAGCGGGCCAAGGCAGAGTCGCTCGGACTGCAGGCCAAGGGCGGGTTGATGGAGCGCGCCGAGCGAATCGTGGTGTTGTGCATCGGTTTGCTCTTCGGATCGATCCTGCTGTGGGTGATGTGGGCGATGTTGGTGCTCACTGCGTACACCGCGGTTCAGCGCTTCATCAAGGTGTGGCGACAGGCAGCAGTTGCACCAGTGACGGCGGAGCGGATTGCCACCCGCCGGTCGAGGCGAGCGTCGCGACGTGCCAAACGCGACGACTATCGCGCTCGTTTCAATCGCCGTCGCCGTCCTCTCTGACGCGCATGCCGCGCGTTCGGCCGACGTACTACGCCTATCGCGGCGGTCTCGCGGCATCACGTTGGTTGTCGCCGCGCGGTGCGCAGCTCGTCGCGTGGGTGGGTGGCACGATTGCGGCAGTGACCGGTGGCTCACGCCGCACGATGTTCGAACGACACATTCGACGAGTGCAACCTTGGATCTCTGATCGCGTAGTCCGACGTTCGTCGCGCAGGGCTTTCCATGCCTATGCGCGTTACTACGTCGAGTCGTTTCGCCTGCCCCGTCTCTCGCGGCGGCGCGTCGAGCGCGGGTTTTCGGTCGAGGGGTTCGAACACATCGAGCAAGCCATCGCGAACGGGAAGGGGGCGATCCTCGCCCTCCCGCATCTAGGTGGTTGGGAGTGGGCGGGCCGATGGCTCGCCGATCGCGGTTACGACGTCCATGCCGTGGCCGAGGTTCTCGGAGATGAGGACGTCACCCGACTATTCGTAGATCTGCGAGCGAAATTGGGAATGACCGTGATTCCCTTGGACGACTCAGCGGGCGTGAAGGTCGCTGCGGCGCTCAGATCGAATGCCGTGGTGTGTCTGCTGTGTGACAGGGACATCGCGCGGAACGGCAAACGATCCGGCGCGATGGTCGACTTCTTCGGCGAGCGGACGAGCATTCCCTCGGGTCCCGCATTCTTTGCGTTGCGCACGGGCGCTTCGCTGTTGCCGGTCGCGACGTACTTTCGCCGCGATGTAGATGGTCATCACGCGGTGGTGGGCCCTCCAGTCGCCTTCGACTCGTCGGGTTCATTGCGTGACGATGTGCAACGGTTGACCCAGAGCCTCACGACAAGGGTGGAGGAGTTGATTCGTCGGCATCCCGAGCAGTGGCACCTGTTCCAGCCGAATTGGCCGAGTGATCCGGGCTACTGATCAGTCGAACGCGGCGAAGAGTTCCTTGATTGCCACAGCCTGACCGCCGTTGGTCGACGACATCACCGCAATCGGCTGCACGCCTCGCGTGTGCCACTCGAACAGTCGCTCGCGGACGTAACTGGCATTGCCAGAGATCGTGCAGTCGTCCAGCCATTCGTCGTTCATTGCCGCTCTGATTGTGTCATCGTCGCGGGAGGGCAGCGCCTCCTCGATCCGATCCATGACGCCGTCGAAACCCGCTGCACGCCAGTAATTGCGATAGTTGGGTAGCGATACATAACCGGTCATCGTCTTGCGATTGATCGCTCGCGCAGCCTCGACGTCGTCGGAGATCACCGTTGGAACCATGTTGAGGAGACGAAAGTCGTCGGTGCGAGCGCCACGTGCCATCCGTGCTTGGCGATCGATGTCTCTGAGTGAGGCGTTTGCCCAAATTGCTCCATCGGCGATCTTGGTGGCGAGATCGAGCATCTTGTCGCGCAACGTGGCAAGCAGGATTGGAGGTAGCGCGCCAGAGAATCGTTCCGTCGCCTTCATCGTCGCGACATAGTGCTCGATGTCTTGGAGGGGTCTTCCCGTTTGCACTCCCAGACGTTTGGTGACGGGACCGTGACTGACACCGATGCCGAAGGCGAAACGGCCATTCGAAATCTCGTGAATGTGGGCGGCGGTGTTCGCCGACTCCACGGGGTGGCTGTAATAGATCGGTTGGATCGAGGTCCAGAACTTGATCGACGAGGTGGCGTGGGCGAGTGAGACGCACATCGCGACTGCCGCACCGAGACTGGGACACGCGATTCCGTCGAATCCACGTCGCTCTGCTTCGACCGCCAATTCGAGCAGGCTCGACCGCTTGGTCGGCGATCCAACGAGTGACAGCGCGGGTCGAAAGTCACTCTCATTGGTCGGCATGTCGAACCATCCTTTCTCGCGCCTACCGTATAGGTCATGGGCATGTTGCGTGTCGCGATGGTCTGCCCGTACAGCATCTCCATTCCCGGAGGAGTGCAGGCTCAGGTCTTGGGATTGACTCGCGAATTGCGCCAACTCGGTCACGAGGTGCGTGTCCTCGCGCCGTGCGATGGTCCGCCGCCCGAGCCATTCATCACTCCCGTCGGGAACAGCCTTCCGACATCATCGAACGGATCCGTTGCCCCTCTGGCGCCGGATCCTTCGGCGGCTTTGCGCACGATGCGGGCGCTGAACGACGAAGCGTTCGATGTGATCCACTTGCATGAGCCCCTGGTGCCTGGTCCGACGGCAACTGCGCTGCTGCTGCAAATTGCACCTCTCGTGGGGACGTTCCATGCAGCTGGCGACTCGGGCTCGTACCGTGTGCTCAATCGAACTGCAAGGTGGGCGGCTTCACACTTGAACGTTCGGGTGGCGGTGTCACTTGCCGCCGAGGAGTTGGCCAAGCGGTACCTCGATGGTGAGTACACCGTGTTGTACAACGGCATCGAAACGAATCGATTTCACATGCCGGACATGTCGCGCGAGTCGACGCCCACGATCTTGTTTTGCGGTCGCCACGAGCCGCGCAAAGGGCTCGAAGTGTTGCTCGAGGCGATGGCTCACTTGCCGAGCGACTTCCGTCTGTGGGTCGCCTCCGATGGACCAGATTTGAAACGTCTGGAATCGCGGTACATGAGCGACAGGCGGATCGAATGGTTGGGTCGGATCACCGACGACGAAAAGATTCGACGGCTCAATCGAGCGACGTTCTTCTGCGCACCGTCGCTGGGCGGTGAATCGTTTGGTTTGGTGTTGCTCGAGGCGATGGCCGCAGGGTCATGTCTCGTGGCGAGTGACATCGACGGATATCGTCAGGTCGCGCGTCACGATCAGGATGGGTGGTTGGTGCCACCGAATGATCCGCGAGCACTCGCCGAGTCGTTCATCGAGTTGTGGAGCGATGAGTCCTCGCGATTGCGCCTGACATCGAACGGTTTCGAGCGCGCCGCGCACTTCTCCATGGAATCGCTTGCCAAGAAGTACGTGCAGATTTATGAGACTTTGCTCGAAGACGAAGCAATGCAGCGGCTCGACCTGAGCACGAGCCGGTTCATTCGGCGATTCAACGACCGACTATTGCGACGTTCGCGGGCTGCAAGTTGAAGCCCGCACGAAACCTGCTCATCTAGACTGTGTCCATGGATCTCACCTGGATCGTCGTTCTCGCGGCAGGGGTGCTCATCGCCGTTGGAGTGTTCATCTACAACGGTCTCGTTCGCAAGCGCAACGAGGTGGACAATGCCTGGTCGCAAATCGACGTCCAGTTGAAGCGCCGACTGGACTTGATCCCCAACCTGGTGGAGACGGTGAAGGGGTATGCCGCGCACGAGAGGGTGGCTCTCGAAGCCGTCGTCACCGCGCGGTCCCACGCCATGGCCGC
>JBDKEO010000044.1:0-3185 GCA_039795205.1 Actinomycetota bacterium | reverse complement strand
GGACGCCAAGTGGGGCCACCCCTGTTCGAGCCGATCGAGTTGTTGGGTAGGCAAGAGGTGTTGCGCCGCATCCAGTCCGCGATCACTCGCGCATCGTGACTTCACGCGCACCTTTCCGCGTATTCGTCACGCTCGCAGCCGTGATCGCCGCGTATCTCGGACTCTGTCTCGTCCAAGTGTGGTGGGTGGGTGCGGACGATCAGGCACAGCCAGCAGAGGCGATCGTGGTCATGGGTGTGGCGCAGTACGACGGCCGACCATCGCCGCAATTGCAGGCGCGACTCGACCACGTGATCACTCTGTGGAACGCGGGAACGGCGCCACTCGTGGTGACCACCGGCGGTAATCAGCCGGGAGATCGATTCACCGAGGCGGAAGCATCACGTCGTTATCTCGTCGAGGCGGGAGTGCCCGAGTCGGCAATCTTGCTCGAGGATCGGGGCTCATCCACGTTGGACTCGCTGCGGCGAGTCCACGACATTCTCGCTGAACAAGACATCACCGACATCTTGATCGTGACCGACCCGTACCATGCCGCCCGTTCGCAAATGGTTGCCCGAGATTTGGGTCTGGTTGCTCACGTCTCGTCGACGCCCACTTCGGTGGTGACTGGTGGAGAGAACTTGCGTCGACACATCGAGGAAGGGGTCGGTGTCGCGCTCGCCAACTTCATCGGGTTTGACGCGTTGGAGCGACTCACCAACTAGGCGTGTCACCCTGCAAAAGGGGTTGGTATCCTCAATGCATCACTCTGGGGAGTGGTGTAACTGGCAACACAGCAGATTCTGGTTCTGTTATTCAGGGTTCGATTCCTTGCTCCCCAACCAAGTCCTCCGACTCACTACAACGACTCATCGCAGGTAGTCCCGGAGGAACGCTGGTTTCAGACCGTTCCTTTCGATCGTTGCCAGCAGATGGGCCATCGATCCAGGCAAACCACCGTTGTAGTGGAGGATGATGATGTCGCCGGCCTTGAGAGGCCGATTGCCTGGTGTACGGATCACGCCACCGTCAGCCATGGCACTCCACATGACGATGTATCTGATTCCGCACGCGGCGGCTGCACGTCTGGAGTTCGCGTTGAAAGAGCCGCGCGGCGGCCGATACAGCACCGGTTTTTCTTTCACGATTCCCTCAATCAGGCGGTTGGCTCGACAGATCTCCTTGGTCTGTTCGTCGAGCGTGCTGAGCGTCATGTGGGCGTGAGTATTGGTGTGGTTCTCGAAAGTCATGAACTTGCGTTCGCGATACCACCCGCGATTGAGATGGAGCATCTCGGGCATGACGAAGTTGGTGACGGGGATCCTGTTCTCGTCCAACCATCGCCCGAACGACGGTGGTGCTGCGCCGCCGTCATCGATGGTGATGAACACGGCGCGGTCACGATTGGGCACGTTGTAGACGACCTTCACCTTGTGCCAATCGACGGTTTCGTCGACCGGTGGCGCCCAATCAGTGGCATGGGCGACGCCCGATCCGAGTGCGAGGGCAGACATGAGGAAGGAGAGAGTGATGCGTGTGATGCGAACCATGTCGACATGCTCTGGCTCGCATGGAGCGAGATGAGCTCATGGGGTGTCGGACGGGATGAACTTCCGACCCGAATCGTGGCAACCTCCGATCGTGAGAGGACTGCTCTACGGTCAATCGTCCCGTGGCGGCGGTAGATTCATGGGGCTACTTGCTCCCATCGTCTAGTGGCCTAGGACACCACCCTCTCAAGGTGGCGGCACGGGTTCAAATCCCGTTGGGAGTGCCAGTTGTTCGTCAGAGAGACGAGAGGCTGACGCCAGGAGGCAACAGCACCTTGTCGATCGCGTGCACCGTGCCATTGGTGGCCGCGATGTCCGCAATGACGACGTTCGCATCGTTCACCGTGACGCCATTGGATGTGCCGATGGTGAGGTTCGAACCCTCGAGGGATTCGACCGAGCCTGCTGTGGCATCGGCAGATGTGATGTTGGCGGCCACGATGTGATAGTTGAGGATCGAAGTCAGCAACTCCGTGTTCTCTGGAAGGAGGAGCGCGTCGATCACGTCCTGACCGAGGGCATTGAAGGCGTCATCAGTGGGGGCGAACACGGTGAGTGGACCTTCGCCCATCAAGGCGTCGACCAGACCAGACGTGTCGGCAAGGTTCACCAAGATGCTGAACGATCCGTCAAGGAAGAGCGCCGACGCCACATCGTTGCCCTCGACTACTTCGACGGTCGTCGCGGTGGGATCGGACTCGAAGAGTTCAACGGAGACATCTTCACCACCGGTGGTAGATCCCGATCCACCACACGCGGCGAGCATCGAAGCAGCAAAAGCCAATGAAAGAACGGTTTTGAGGGGTCGCATACGAAAGATCGTAATGGGGCGTCGAACGATTAGCCGAGCGGCGCGTGGCAGGCCACTCGGCATGCGCCCAAGGGGGCAAGTTCGGGTCGCTCACTGGCGCAGCGAGCGGCAACCTCGGCGCTGAGTGTGGGTCGCACATGGCAGCGAGTGTGGAAGCGGCACCCTGACGGGGGATTGGCCGGGCTGGGCAAGTCGCCTTCGAGCACGATGCGCTTGCGTCCTCGCTCGACCGTGGGGTCGGGCACCGGGACTGCCGACAGCAATGCCTGCGTGTACGGGTGGCGCGGGTTGGTGAAGACTTCGTTGATTGGCCCTGACTCGACGATCGATCCGAGATACATCACCGCGATGTCGTCGGCGATGCGCTGCACTACCGCGAGGTCGTGTGAGACGAAGAGGTAGGAGAGGCCGAGTCGATCCTGCAGGTCAGCGAGAAGGTTGAGCACACCGGCGCGCACGCTGACATCGAGTGCGGAGACCGGTTCGTCCAACACCAAGATCTTGGGTTTGAGGGCCAGTGCTCGGGCGATGGCGATGCGTTGACGCTGTCCACCGGAGAATTCGGCAGGGTAGCGATCGGCATGGTTGCGATCGAGACCGACGAGTTCGAGGAGGTCCTGGATGCGGGTGTTGATCTCATCCCGCGAGAGATCGGTTTGTGAGAACGGTTCTGCCAATGCATCGCCGATGGGCAGTCGCGGATCGAGCGAGGCAAACGGATCTTGGAAGACGATCTGGAGGTCCTTGCGCAACTGGACTCGCTCCGTCTTCGAGAGCGACGCGGCATCGCGCCCGAGCACGGTTATCGAACCTGATTCAGGTGCGATCAAGTTCATGATCTC
>JBDKEO010000003.1:0-3029 GCA_039795205.1 Actinomycetota bacterium | reverse complement strand
CTCACCCCACAGCGCCACCCAGAGCGCCATCATCATCAATGACCGTGGGATCATGACGTCCTCACTGCGGTGATGTACGTAGATACGTCGACGAGTTGCGCGGCAGCACGAACGGCGAAGTCATACAGCGGGCCAGCACCGAACGCGATGACGAGACTGATCGCCACCATGGCATAGGTGCCCGTCGCCATCAACCGATGGTTGCGCAAGATTCCGCCCGCAGCAGGGTTGGGGGCGACCTCACCCCAGAATGCAGCCACCCAGATCTTCGTCATCGACACCAACGTGAACAGGCTCACGGCAAGTGCAACGCCCACGACGAGGTAATGCCGATCTGCGAATCCTGCCTGCACGATCGCAAACTTGCCGAGGAATCCGGAGAATGGCGGAAGTCCGGCGAGGCTGAGTGCCGCCAACAGGAAGAGACCAGCAAACAGCGGCGAACGACGAGCGAGACCGCTCACCGATTGGAACGAGCTGCTCCCCGAGTCGCGTTCGATGACTCCCTCCACCAAGAAGAGCGCCGTCTTGACAGGAATCTGGTGGATGAGGAAGAACACCGTGGCGGCGATTGCAGCATTGCCGCCGATACCAAGGCCGAACACCATGTATCCGATCTGGCTGACGATATGGAATGAAAGCAGGCGCTTCATGTCGCGATGCGAAATCGCGCCGATCACGCCAATCACCATGGTGAGTGCACCCACCACGATGATCAGGTCCTGCATCTCACCAGGGAACAGCAATGTCTGGGTGCGAATGAGGCAATAGACGCCCACCTTGGTGAGAAGACCTGCGAAGACTGCACTCACGGAACTTGGTGCAGTGGGATACGCGTCTGGCAACCAGAAGAACAACGGGAAGACAGCCGCCTTGATACCGAAGGCGACGAGGAGGAGCAGGTTCAGACCAGTGCGCACTCCGTCAGGGAGTTCCGCCAAGCGACTCGCGAGTTCGGCCATGTTCACCGTGCCGGTGGCCGCAAACACGAGACCAACGGCGAGCAGCAACACGAGCGACTCGAGAATGTTGAGTACGACATATGTGGTGCCAGCCTTGATCTGCTCATTCGTCCCTTCGAGTGTGAGCAGCACGTAACTCGCCATCAGCAAGATCTCGAATGCCACGAAGAGGTTGAACAAGTCACCCGCAAGGAAAGCCTGCGAGATCCCTGCCGCCATCACCATGTAGACGGGGTGATAGAAGGGCGAGTGTTCGTCGGCCGTGCGTTGCCCGATGGCGAACACGAGTACGAGGGTCATCACGACCAAAGCGACCATCACCATCACGGAGGACAGTCCGTCGGCAACGAGCGTGATCGCGAACGATCCGAGCCAGCCTGCCGTTCGCACCACCGAGATCTGCTCTCCCGACCACGACTCGACGAACAACGCAATGCCGGCAGCCGACGAAACACCGAGTGCGAGGAAACTGATCGCTCGCTGTACGACAAGACCCCTCGCCACGAGCATCAGGGCAGCCGCAACGAGCGGCACGAGGATTGGCGCCGAGACGATCCAGGTCACGACACGTCCTCACGATCGCGTACATCGCCACCACTGCCCGCAGACTCTTCACGCCTGCGAATCAGGCTGTCCTCGACGTCGTCTTCCACTTGGTCGTCGTTCGTCATCGTCCACGTACGCCATGCCAGCGCGAGCAAAAATGCCAACAAGGCAAAGCCGATCACGATTGCGGTGAGGACGAGTGCCTGTGGCAACGGATCAGTCAGCTCGCCATCTCGCCCGATGATCGGTGCTTCGCCAGGCGTGCTACCCGCCACGACGATCAGCAGGTTCACACCATTGCCGAGCAATCCGACACCGAGCGCGATGCGCGTGAGAGAGCGTTCCATCAACAGGTATGTGCCAGCAGCAAACAACACACCCACCAGGACGAGTAACGAGAGGCTCATGCTGCCTCCCCTACTCCAGGCTCATCATTCGTGCCGAGCGATTGCAGCATGAGCAGCACCGTGGCAACCACCACCAAGAACACACCGATGTCGAAGAACGTGGACGAGACCAACTTCACCTCTCCAACAAGTGGGATGTCGAGCGACCAGATGTGCGATTCGAGCGGCGCAGCGTCGACGAAGAGCGGGGCAACCGTGGTGACGAGCGCCACGAGCAATCCGATACCAAGGAGCACCTCGGGGCGTCGAATCGGCTTGCGCAGCACTCGCATCTCCCGACCCGTGAGGTACTGCAACACAAAGACAGAACCAAGGATCAGGCCGCCCGCAAACCCGCCGCCAGGCGCGTTGTGCCCGCGGAACGTGATGTACACGGAGACGAGTGCGATCACTTTGACCAGCCACCGGTCGACCAGTTCATCCAAGATCACCGAAGGAAGGAACCTCATCTCGCTGCACCTTCACTCGCCTTGGCTCGTCGCAGGCGCTCTGCCGCGCGCACGAGGTTGACTACGCCCAGCGCTGCTACGGCGAGCACCGTGATCTCACCGAGCGTGTCGAAACCGCGGAAGTCGACGAGGATCACGTTGACGACGTTGCGCCCACCCGCTTCCTCCACCGACCTCGCAAAGTACTCGCCCGACACCGATTCACCGGTTCGTGCACCGACGACACGCAATGCAAACAGCGGCACCACCACACCCACTGCCACAGAAACGAGTACACGCACCGCCCGCGGCATGAATTGCGGAGAAGGCGCAAACGTCCGCGGCATCCTGCGCAGCGCGATCAGGAAGATCACGATGGTGAGTGTTTCGACGAGCAACTGAGTGACCGCCAAATCGGGTGCGCCGCGCAGGGCGAACAACAGCGCAACACCAAAGCCCACACCGCCAAGCAAAAAAGCAGCGGTAAAGCGCACCTGCACCATCGCCGTCGCAACAGCAAACACGGAAGCAAGAGCCACGATCGCGATGGTCAATGGTGAGTCATCGACGAAGTCGACCAAGATCCCTTCGCTACCTCGGAACAAACCTGCTGCCGCGGCAACACCGACGACGAGCGTCGTCGCCGCCACGTACAGCGGCAACGAACCGGACTGTGTGATCGCGGT
>JBDKEO010000167.1:0-5292 GCA_039795205.1 Actinomycetota bacterium | reverse complement strand
TGGTGCACTGCACTCCGCGGTTGGCGAGCGACGACACGAGCTCGCGCACGTACACGTTCATGCCGCCACCGTCACCGACGCCAGCCTGCGCCAGGGGTGAGGTGTGCATCGACAGCACGGCCACGCGTTGCATCACCATTGCAACCTATCTACGGCTCGTGTTATTCCGAACTGGCCCTCCTGCAAGCAGGGCGGGCGTCCGAGCGACAGTCGGTCAGTCGTCGAGCAGGGTGTCGACGCTTGCACCACCCGACTTGTATCGACTCACCAATTCAGCGGTGAGAGCATCGATGCGGTCGAACAATGAACGTCGCTCGTTCGAGCACGTGCGTTCGAATTCACCCAGCCGATCGATGACGGCATCCAACGAGTCGACATCGAGTACAGCAAGTGCACCGAATCCAATCTCGTCGCACAACGCGTCGAGTTGCTTGACCAACGGATGATCGAGTGGCACCGCCGTGTCTCGCGGCGGTCGGGAAGATCCACCACCATGTTCTTGGCCGAACAGCGCTGCCAGATCGGTGGTCACGTCGACCGACGGTCGGTTTTCGTTGCGGCGAGTTCGTTCGTCCCGAGCCAAATCCAATCGACCTTGTGCGACACGACGCACGAATGACACCGCATCCTCCTGCCCCTGCAGGCGGGCACGCTCTGCGCGCAACTCGTCCACGCTCATCTTCGCAGGTTCGGTCATCGCTCACCTCCCGACACGGGGGGCAGAATTGCCACTTCGTCGTCGTCTCCGAGACGTGCACTCAAATCGGCTGCCTCACCGTTCACCCACACCTTGCACGTCGGCAACACGGCGGCAAAGTTGGCACCGAACTTCTGCTTGGCTTCCTCCAACACGTCAGCCACGGTTGCACCCGTGACGACTTCGTGCGAGGTGCCGGCGGCTTCACGCGCAGATGCGAACAAGCGAAGTTGAGCCACGAATCCATCGTACATTTGGCACTACCCTGCGTTGCCGTGAATGGTCGCGCCGTGGTGAGTTCGTTGTTGGTGTTGCGACACGGACAATCCTTGTGGAACGTTCAAGAGCGCTGGCAAGGTCGGGCCGACATTCCGCTCAGTGAGGAAGGTGTGCGCCAAGCAGCGCTCGCAGCAAACGCTCTCGGCTCGTTCGAGCTCGTTGCCTCGAGTCAACTCGAGCGCGCCAGGCACACCGCCTCGATCATCGCCGAACATCTCGGTATCGGCCCCGTCGAAGTGGACGAGCGATTGCAGGAGACACACGTCGGCCCGTGGGAGGGCCTTACCCGCACGGAGATCGAAGCACAGTGGCCGGGGTTTCTCCAGGACCGACGAAAGCCGGATGGTTTTGAGAGCGACGACGACATCCTCGAACGCATGACGAGCGCGTTCCTCGACATTGGTGGTCGCTGCAAGAACGGCACGGCGCTCATCGTCAGCCACTCGGGTGTCATTCGCACCATGCGCCATCTCCTGAACGTCGACAACCCTCGACTGCCGAACCTCGGTGGTTCGTGGTTCCATGTCCTCGCTGACGGTTCGATCGAAGCAGGAGACGTCGTATCGGTGATCGACCACTCCACCAATCCGGATTCGCTGTAATCCTCATGGTCATCAGTCGGCTCCTGGACGAATCATTCGTCGGCGAGATCAAGCGCAACATCACCATCGTCACGCTTGCGCGCTTGGTGGCGAATGCCTGTTACCGATTCGCTCCTCCGTTCCTCGCCATCATCGTCACGGATCTCGATGTGACGCTTTCCCAAGCAGGCTTTGCGATCTTTCTCTCCGAGCTCACGGGCCTGCTTTCGCCAATGGTCGGTCGGTTCACCGAGCGTGTGTCGCACCGCGCGAGCATGGTCATCGGACTCGTCGGCACTGGTGTCGGATGCGCGATTGCGGCCGTTGCTCCCTCTCTCCTGTGGTTCGCGGTCGGCATCACCGTCCTCGTCTTCACCAAACAAGCATTCGACATCGGACTCGGAGCTTGGATCGCGGATCACGTTCCCTACGCGCAGCGCGGAAGAATCACGGGACTCACCGAGATGTCATGGGCGCTTGGATTGTTGGTCGGTGTTTCGGTTCTCGGAGTCGTCACCGCCATCGCCAGTTGGCGTGTCGCTTATCTCTTTGCCGTCGGGATGGTGGTCATTCTCACCATGGGTATCGCCCGACGAGTCACCAACGAGCCGAAGGCACATGTTCGTCTCGAGAGCTCCGGCGCCGCCATTCGTGGACGTGGATGGCTCGTCGTCCTCGCCATGTTCTGCATCATGTCTGCCGCACAGAACCTCTTCGTCACGTTTGGATCGTGGCTGAGTGACGACTTCGGCTTCGAGGCTGCAGGTCTGACGATCGTGGGATTCGCGCTCGGTGCAGTGGAGTTGCTGTCATCGACTGGCAGTGCGTCACGCACCGATCGCTGGGGAAAGGAGCGCAGCATCGCGCTCGGCGCATTCCTCATCGTTCCTGGCGGCATCCTCCTCGCCATGGGTGCTGACGTGTTGTTCGTCGGCCTTCTCGGAATCGCGATCTATCTCCTCGGCTTCGAGTTTTCCGTGGTCAGCTTGCTCCCCGTCGCCTCCGCCATCGTGCCGAACAATCCGGCCGTGGGGTTCGGATGGGTGCTCGGTGCGGGCGCGCTTGGTCGAGCGCTGATGTCACTCGTCTCTACTCGGGTGTACGAAGATCACGGCATTCGCATCGCCGCACTTCTCGGTCCGGTGTTGGCGCTCGTGGCGATCGCGTTGATCCTGCAACACGGCAGGCTCGTCAAGAGCGAGGGTTCAGCCGCGAAATAGGTTCGTGATCGGCATTCGTCGATCCTTGCCGAACGCTTTCGTCGACACGCGCACACCCGGTGGCGCTTGCCGACGCTTGTATTCGCTCGCATCCACCAGTCGTGCAATACGCCGCACCAGTTCCTCGTCGTGCCCTTTGGCCACGATCTCCTGGGTCGTCAGGTCGTCTTCCACGTACATCGCGAGGATCGGGTCGAGGACTTCGTATGGCGGCAACGACTGGTCATCGCGTTGGTCCGGTCGCAACTCCGCAGACGGTGGCTTGGTGATCGTCGATACAGGAATCACCTCGCGACCTGTGCGCTCGTTGATCCGCTCACACAGTCGGTACACGGTCGTCTTGAACACGTCCTTGATCACTGCATACGCACCCACCGAATCGCCATACAGGGTGAAGTAGCCCACCGCCACTTCGCTCTTGTTGCCGGTGGTCAGCACCATCCAGCCGAACTTGTTGGACAATGCCATCAGCGTCGTTCCTCGCACTCGGCTCTGCAGGTTCTCTTCGGTCAGGTCTTGTGGTCGATCACCGAACATCGCCTGGGTCATACGCAAGTACGCATCGAAGGCGGGCTCGATCTCGATCGTGTCCAACCTGATCCCCAGGTTGCGCGCGAGCTCTGCTGCGTCATCCCGCGAACCTTGACTCGAATAGCGCGAGGGCATCGAAATGCCGTGCACACGTTCGGCACCAAGTGCCTCGACGGCGATCACGGCGACGAGTGCTGAATCGATGCCCCCGGAGAGTCCAATGACCACGTCGGAGAATCCGTTCTTTCGTGCATAGTCCCGCGTACCGAGCACCAATGCGCGATGTATTTCTTCCAGCTCATCGAGCACTGGCTCCACGCGCGAGGCAGGAATCACCTTCCGTTCTTTCGGCACTTCAGATACGAGCACGACGTCACCAGTGACCGGCTTGTCATGGGCATCGATGTCGACGACGAGAAAGTCCTCTTCGAATTGCCGCATCCGAGCGAGGAGCGTGCCGTCATGGGCGACGACCATGCTCCCCCCGTCGAAGACGAGTTCGTCTTGTCCACACACCTGATTCACGTACACCACGGCACAGTCGTTGTCTCGCGCACGACCGACGACCAGTTGCTCTCGTTCACCCATCCGTCCTCGGTGGAACGGCGAGCCGTTGATGTTGAGCATCACCGACGCGCCAGCCATTGCTTGGGTGCGAACGGGGCCGTCGGCAAACCAGATGTCCTCGCAAATCGTGAGGCCACACGTCACTCCACCAATCCGGAACAACGTGTTCGAATCACCCGGTTCGAAGTATCGCTCCTCGTCGAACACCCGATAATTCGGCAACAAGTGCTTGCGGTACGTGCCCACCACTATGCCGTTGGCGCACACGGCGGCCGCGTTGTACAGGCGTTCGCCGTCCCGATCGACGAACCCGACGATTGCCGCGCAGGCTCCAGTGGCCGCGGCGAACTCATCCAGCACACGGCGGTTCTCGCTCACGAATCCCGACTTGAGTACGAGATCCTCGGGCGGGTAACCCGTGATCGACAACTCACCGAAGACGACCACATCGGCGTGCTCACGTACGGCTCGCTCATAAGCGTCGGTGAGCGCCCGAACATTGCCCGACAAATCGCCCACCGCGGGGTTCAACTGGGCGAGGGCGACTCGCAGCGTCGTCACACGGTTCAGGCTACGCCCACCCATTCCCGACAAACTTCACACGGCGTTTACAAACGGGCAACGGCCGAGAAACTGCGAAATGCCAGAATTTTCACTTCGATAGATCGGACTCGCACGAGTCCACTGCTCACGAGAGGAACACCATGCCGTATCAGGCCGAATACATCTGGATCGACGGACATCAACCCACCCCCATGCTGCGCTCCAAGACGAAGATCTTGAAGGACAGCGTGAAGACTCCTCCGATCTGGGGATTCGACGGCTCCTCCACCGAACAAGCGACGGGCGACAAGTCCGACTGCATGCTCAAGCCCGTGTTCACCTGCAAGGACCCGATCCGTGGCGGCAAGAACATCCTCGTGTTGTGCGAAGTGATGCTCACCACGACGGGTGCTCCACACCCCACCAACACGCGTGCCGCGCTCGTCGAGACGTCCAAGAAGTACGCCGCCCACGAGATGATCTTCGGCATCGAGCAGGAGTACACGTTCATGCGTTTGAACGGCCGCCCACTCGGATTTCCGGAGGAGAGCGGTGAGCCTGCTCCGCAAGGTCCGTACTACTGCGGCGTCGGTGCGGGCCGCGTGATGGGTCGCGAGATCATCGAGGACCACACGTTCGCGTGCATCGAAGCTGGCCTGATGATCGAAGGAACCAATGCCGAAGTGATGCCTGGGCAGTGGGAATACCAGATCGGCGCTGCCGACGCGATCACGGTGAGCGACCACCTCATCATCGCGCGTTGGTTGATGGAGCGCATTGCTGAGGACTACGACGTCGTCGTATCGCTCGATGCCAAGCCGCAGAAGGGTGACTGGAATGGCGCTGGCGCACACACCAATTTCTCGACGAAGGC
>JBDKEO010000153.1:0-10870 GCA_039795205.1 Actinomycetota bacterium | reverse complement strand
GCCAGCGAGGGTATGGACCTCAGCGAGTTCGTGGCCGAGCATCGTCGCGGTCATGCCCACATCGTCACGCAGGCGATGATGCGACTGGAGGATGTGTTCGTCGGTCTCGGTTTCGAGGTGGCGGAGGGTCCCGAGGTCGAACTCGACTTCTACAACTTCGAGGCGCTCAACATGCCGAAGTCGCACCCGGCACGCAGCGAGTTCGACACAATGTTTCTCGAGCCGGGTTCGCCTGCACAGCAGCCGGGATCGGTGTTGTTGCGCACCCATACGTCACCGGTGCAGATCCGCTTGATGCAGTCTCAGCAACCACCAATCTATGCGGTCATGCCGGGACGTGTCTTTCGTCGTGACACACCTGATGCGACGCACATGCCCGTGTTCCACCAGATCGAAGGTCTCGTGGTGGACAAGGGGATCACGTTCGCACATCTCGCTGGCACGATCGAGGCCTTCACCAAGGCGTTCTTCGGCAAGGACTTCACGAGTCGGTTGCGTCCATCGTTCTTTCCGTTCACCGAGCCGAGCGCCGAGTTCGACATTCGTCGCGCTGGTGGCGACTGGATCGAGCTCGGAGGCTGCGGCATGGTTCATCCGAACGTGTTGCGTGCTGGCGGAATCAACCCCGACGAGTACACGGGTTTTGCGTTTGGTTTCGGTATCGACCGCATGGCCAAGGAGCGCCACCACGTGGCCGACATTCGTGAGATGTATACGAACGATCTGCGCTTCTTGAGGCAGTTCTCGTGAAGATCCTGTTGTCGTGGTTGAACGACTTCGCCGATTTCGGCGATGATGTCGAGCGGATTTCATCGAGCCTCACTGCACTCGGTTTGGCGGTCGACGGGGTGGAACGACACGGCGAGCGATTCGACGGCGTAGTAGTGGCCAAGGTGTTGCGCACGGAGAAACACGCTGATGCGGCCAAGGTGACGCGAGTGTGGGTGGACGCCGGTGACGGCACAGAGCGCCACGTCTGGTGTGGCGCCACCAACATGAAGGCGGGGGATCTGGTGCCGTTGGCCACGATCGGTACGAAGATGCCCGATGGTCGTGAAATCGGTCGGCGCGGAATCCTCGGCATCGACAGTGAAGGCATGCTGTGCAGTGGCGTCGAGCTCGGAATCGATGAAGACTCGGCGGGCCTGAAGATCCTGCCTACGGATTGCAAACTTGGTGAGAACGTGTTCGACGCGCTGGGGTCGAGGGTCGAAGTCGTGTTCGACCTGGACGTCACGCGCAATCGACCCGACTGTTACGGCCATCTCGGTGTTGCTCGCGACCTCGCTGCCAAGTGGGGGATTCCGCTCCGTGCAGCTGGACGGTCGAGAAAGGAAGGAAAGACGCCACACGGTCTGACGGTCGACGTGCGCGATGGAGAGTCATGCCCCAGTTTTTCTGCGATCGTCATCGACGGTGTGAGCATCGGCGAGTCGCCTGAATGGCTGGCGCGCCGCCTGCGCAATGCGGGAATGCGTTCGATCAACAATGTGGTCGACGTGTCCAACTTCGTCAACCTCGAATTGAATCAACCCAACCATGCCTACGATCTCGCCAAAGTGGGGCAAGGCTTCGTCGTCCGCAACGCAACGTCCGGAGAGACGATCACCACCTTGGACGGCGAGGAGCGCATTCTCGACGGCGACTTGCTGATTTGTGACTCTTCGAACCGACCGGTGGGTGTGGCGGGAATAATGGGCGGACTCGACTCGGAGGTGAGCGCGACGACGACATCGCTCGCGGTGGAGATCGCCCACTTTGCGCCGCATCGCGTGGTTGCCTCGGCCTCACGACTCGGATTGCGCACGGAGGCATCCATTCGCTTCGAGCGCGGCGTCGATCCGCATGGAGCCGAGCGCGCGTTCGATCGGTTCGTCGAGTTGCTCTCTCTGACGTGCCCTGATTTGACCGTTCGTCGTGGTGTGGCGTCGCACGTGCATTCGATGGTGATGCCGAAAATGCGCTCTATCGAGGTGCGGCGCTCCGAGGTGAAACGCGTGCTCGGGGTCGACTTGGCGGGACAAGAAATCGCGAAACTGCTCGAGCCGATCGGGTTTGCGGTGAAGGGAAAGAGTGACGAGCTCGTCGTCGAGATTCCGTCCTGGCGACCCGATTGCACGGTCGAGATCGACGTCATCGAGGAGATCGCCCGTCACTATGGCTATGACGAGTTGGGCAAGTTGGTGCCCAAGTCACCGGTGTTCGGCAGGTTGAGTGAGGCACAACGTCGTCGTCGGACGTTGCGGGAAGTCGTCCTCGGTTTGGGGCTCAGCGAGGCGATGCCAAATCCGTTCCTGGCGCCTGGAGATTTGGAGCGCGTGGGGTTGGACTCGACTGATGCGCTGCGCCTGGCCAACCCATTGGTTGCCGAAGAGAGCATCCTGCGTACGTCGCTGCGCCCAGGGTTGCTGCGGACGGTGGTGTACAACCAATCGCATCGCGTCGAAGACGTTCGCTTGTACGAACTGGGTCATGTGTATCCGCAGGGAGACGGAGAATTGCCCGATGAGTACGAGTCGCTTTGCCTGATGGCGGTGGGTGAAGACGCCTCCGCTGCAATGCAGTGGTGGAACGAGATCTCCTCGGCGCTGGAAGTGGGCGCACAGTTGGATCAAACACGAGCACCCCGGGGCTTTCATCCGTCGCGTTCGGCGACATTGAGTCGCGGCAAATTGGTGATAGGCGCGGTGGGGGAAATCGATCCACGCGTATTGGATGCGCTCGGCGTACAAGGTCGAGTGGCTTGTCTGGAATTGAACGCATCTCTGATCTGCAGCGAGTCACCGAAGGTGGCCGTTGCCAAGACCGTCAGCAAGTTTCCCTCCGCAGACTTCGACTTGGCCTTCCTCGTAGGGATCGAGACGACGGCAGCGTCGATCTCTCGGGCACTCCGTCAGGCTGCGGGATCTGCCCTCGAAGGCATGCAGATTTTCGACGTCTATCGGGGGAGTGATCTCCCCACGGGCAGTCGGAGTATCGGTTTCCGAATCACCCTTCGCGCGGGCGATCGCACCCTCACCGACGATGAAGTTGCCGATGTTCGGCAGCGGTGCATTGACGCCGCAAACAAGGTCGGTGGCCAGCTCCGCTAGGTAGCCGGGTATCCGTGGATAATCATGCACTAGGTTGTATGATTATGCAGTCATGATTTCGGTAGCCATCATCGGTGCGTCAGGTTTCACCGGCGTGGAATTGCTGCGCTTGTGCTCGGTCCATCCCGAGTTCGAGGTCGTCTACGCCACGGGGGACTCGGCGGCCGGCAGTCTTGCGTCGTCGTTGTATCCCTCGCTCCAAGCGAACTACCCCAACCTGGTGTTCGAGGAGTACGACGCAGATCGGGCAAGTGGTGCAGAAGTCGTGTTCCTGTGCCTTCCTCATGAGGCGGCGCTGGGCGTCGCTGCTCAACTCGTTGGCAAGGTGCGCCTGGTGGTCGACCTCTCGGCGGCATTCCGCCTGAAGGACGCGTCGTTGTATCCGCAGTGGTACGGGTTCGAGCACGATCAAGGTGCGTTGCTTGCCGAAGCACGGTATGGCTTGCCCGAGTTGTTCAGGGACGATCTCGTCGATGCCAAATTGATCGCGACACCCGGCTGTTACGTGACCGCAGCGTCGTTGGCGATCGCACCGCTCGTGCGCATGGGAGTCATCGACCCCCACACGGTGATCATCGATGCGGCGTCGGGGGTGAGTGGTGCTGGGCGCACTGCCAAGCACTCATCGTTGTTCAGCGTCGTCAACGAAGACTTCACTGCATACGGATTGTTGGATCACCGCCATACGCCGGAGATCGAGCAAGTCACGGGAGCAAACGTCCTGTTCACGCCCCATCTCGCTCCGATGAACCGCGGAATCCTCGCTACGTGTTACGCCAAACCTGCTGGCGATGTGCCGACGACTGCATCTCTTCTTGCCGCTTTGTCCGGCTTCTATCGCCATGAACAGTTCGTCGTCGTCAACAAGACCTCGCCATCGACGAAGGCCACACTCGGTACGAACGCGGTGCACATCACTGCGCGATTCGATGATCGGACCAACACGGTGATGGTCATTGCAGCACTGGACAACCTGACCAAAGGCGCTTCAGGTGGGGCAGTCCAAGCCGCAAACGTCGCACTGGGATTGAACGAATCGGATGGACTGGCCAAAGTTGGGCTGTATCCATGAGCACGGCCACCCCAACGAAGCGAACCCCGCGTGAGATCGGCGAACTCCTCGTGGAGTCGCTCCCGTACATCCAGCGTTTCGCCAATCGGATCATCGTCGTGAAGTACGGCGGGAATGCCTTGGCCGGTTCAGATGAGACGACTGCGCTCCAGTCTTTCGCCCGGGATGTTGCTCTTCTTCGCGCAGTCGGAATGAAGCCGGTCGTCGTGCATGGTGGTGGTCCTCAGATCAGCGCGATGATGGAACGGTTGGGCAAGAAGCCAGAGTTCGTCGGCGGTCTGCGTGTCACGGATGCCGAGACCATCGAGATTGCGAGCATGGTGCTGCTGGGCAACGTGAATCCGCAGATCGTCAACGCCGTCAACTCGTTCGGCGCACAGGCTGTCGGGGTGTCCGGTCAGGATGCTGCGTTGTTGCGGGTTCGTCAACGTGATCCGCAGCTCGGGTTCGTAGGCGACATCGAATCGGTGGATGCCTCGGTAGTCCAGTCATTGCTCAACGATGGTTCCATTCCGGTGATCGCCACCATTGGTAGCGACGGTCATGGGCAGGCGTTCAATGTGAATGCCGACACTGCTGCAGCGGCGATCGCGGGGGCGCTCGGGGCGCAGAAGGTCATCTTTCTCACCGATGTGCCAGGCATCCTTCGGGATCTCAAGGATTCGCAGAGTCTCGTGGCGCGGGCGACTCGATCGGAGATCACGGAAATGATCGCGACTGGGGCCATCGACGGTGGAATGATCCCGAAAGTGGAGAGTTGTTTGCAAGCGCTCGACTCAGGTGTATCGGACGCGCACATCCTCGATGGTCGGATTGAGCACGTGTTGTTGATCGAGCTCTTTACCGAGGCCGGTGTCGGCACCATGATCGTGGCGGGCGAGTGATGGCAGGTCACGCTTTTCTCGAACACGATCAAGCCAAGTCGTTACTCGCCGGCCGCGCCTCCGGCTCGGGTTGCCCGTTCATGCCCGTGTTCGGACCGCCACAAGTGATGTTCGTGCGCGGAGAAGGCACACGACTCTGGGACGACACGGGCAAGGAGTACCTCGACTTCCTCTGCGGGCTCGCCGTGACGTCACTCGGTCATGCCCATCCTGCTGTCGCCAGGGCGATCGCCGACCAGGCGTCCACGTTGCTCCACGTCAGCAACTTCTTCGCCAACCCGGTTGCTACCGAGGTGGCGATCGAAGTCGATGCGCTGCACGGCGGTGGTGGTCAGGTCTTCTTCTGCAACTCGGGCGCAGAGGCCAACGAGGCGGCGTTCAAGATTGCGCGCAAATTCGGCGGCCGCGGTCGCCACGTCGTGGTGAGCGCGCTCGGCAGTTTCCATGGTCGAACGCTCGCCGCATTGGCCGCCACTGGTCAGCCGGAAAAGCACGAGCCATTTCAGCCCATGCCAGACGGTTTCCATCATGTTCCATTCGGTGACGTCTCGGCACTTGCCTCGGCGATGCAGCCTGCAGTCGGCGCGGTGATCATCGAGACGATCCAAGGCGAGGGGGGAGTGGTGCCAGCGAGCGCCGAGTACCTCCGTGAGGTCCAACGCTTGTGCCGTGAGCATGGCGCATTGTTGATCATCGACGAAGTACAGACCGGATTCGCACGCACGGGCGAATGGTTCGGATACCAGTCGGCCGGATTGACTCCCGACATCGTGACGATGGCCAAGGGACTCGGTAATGGCATGCCAATTGGCGCGGTGTGGGCGAAGCGCGACGTCGCCGGGGTGATGAAGCCTGGTGACCACGGCAGCACCTTCAGTGGAACGGCTATCGCCACCGCGGCGGCACGCGCGGTGATCGCGACCATGCGTGAAATCGACGCTCCTCGTCTCGCCCGCGAGAAGGGTGCCGAGTTGCGTGCGGGTCTGCTCGCGTTGTCAGGTGTAGTCGCGGTGCATGGTGCTGGGTTGCTGTTGGCCGCCGAGCTTGCGCCAGGGCTCGACAGCAAGCTGATCGCCACCGAGCTGCTCGCTCGGGGCCTCGTGGTCAACGCCGTGACACCTACGCGTCTGCGACTGGCGCCACCGTTGACGGTGTCGAGCGACGAGATCGCCCAAGCTGTTGCATCGATCGGGAGCGTGCTCGGATGAATCTGCTCGGAATCGAACAACTCGCGTCTTCGGACGTGTGGCACCTGATCGAGTTGGGGCTGCGTGATCCGCAGTCGCTGGGTCGGCCTCTCGCAGGTCGCACCGTGGCCCTGATCTTCGAGAAGCCTTCGACGCGCACTCGGCATTCGAGTGAAGCGGCAGTCGTTCAGCTGGGTGGCCATCCCGTCTATACCCGTGGTGAAGAGGTGGGCATGGACGAGCGAGAGTCGGTGGAGGACATCACTCGCGTACTCGCCGGTTATCACGCATTGCTCGCAGCCCGGGTCTTCGATCACGACACGTTGAACAGGATGGCGAGTGTCTCGTCGATTCCGGTCGTGAATCTGCTCAGCGACATCGAACATCCGTTGCAGGCCATCGCCGATGCCATCACTATGACCGAAGAGTTCGGCAATCTCGCGGGAAAGTCGGTCGCGTGGGTGGGGGACTTCAACAACGTGGCGCGGTCTTTGAGCTGGACGTGCGCCATGCTCGGCATGCACGTGCGACTGGCATGTCCGGCTGGCTACGACGCGACGGACGAGGAGATGCAGGGACTCCTCGCTGCCGGGGCCTCGTCGGTCGAGCAGTACCGCGACCCCCGGCTGGCAGTCGACGGAGCAATCGCGGTGCACACCGACACGTGGACGAGCATGGGCCAAGAAGAGGAGCGGGAAATCCGGCTTGCGGTCTTCTCACCGTTTCAGGTGACGAGCGAGACGATGGCTCACGCTGATCCGCGCGCGGTGTTCATGCACTGTCTTCCTGCCCATCGGGGCGAGGAAGTGGCTGCCGACGTGATCGACGGAAGACAGAGCAGGGTGGTTCGGCAAGCACATCATCGATTGAGCGCTGCACGTGCGGTGTTCGCGTGGCTGGCAAGGTAAAGGGGACTGAAGTGGCATCAAAAGTTCAACGGCAGCGAATCATCGCCGAGGTGATCTCCGGACAATCCGTCACGAGTCAACCCGAGTTGTTGCGGTTGTTGAAGAAACGAGGAATCGCCGCCACACAGGCGACGGTCTCGCGGGATCTCGAGGAGATCGGCGCCGTCAAGGTGCGGAGCGCAGACGGTGAAGCCGAGTACGCGATTCCCGAGTTCGAGCCGAATCGCATTGCGCCCGTCGACCAGCTTCGTCGTGTGTTGTCCGAGTGGGTGGCAGAAGTGACGGTGAGTAGCCCCATCGTGATCGTGCGCACTCCTCCGGGATGCGCGCACGTAGTCGCCTCTGCCCTCGATCGATCTCGGTTGGAGGGGGTCGCCGGCACCGTCGCTGGTGACGACACCCTGTTTTGTGTGGCTTCGCCTGAATTCGGAGCGACCAAGTTGGCGCGCGAAATCGAGCGACTTGCCGGAGTGGGGCAGAAGCGAAAGGTCAAGCAATGAGCGGACCCCTGTGGCACGGGCGACTGTCGTCGGGCAGCGCCGACGAATTGATGCGCTTCACCGAGAGCATCGGATTCGATGTCCGTCTCGCATTCGACGACCTGACGGGCTCAGCGGGGCACGTATCAATGCTCGGTCATGTCGGCATTCTTCAGGGCGAGGAGACGACACAGTTGCTCCGCGCTCTCGAATCGGTCCGGGCCGAGTTGTCCGATGGGACGTTCGTGTTCGTGCCCACTGATGAGGACATCCACACCGCCATCGAGCGACGCGTGACCGAGTTGGCCGGCCCGGTCGGTGGCAAGTTGCACACCGGACGCAGTCGCAACGACCAGTGCGTCACCGCATTGCGCTTGTGGTGCAAGCGCGAGTTCGCGGTGCTCGCCTCGGCGCTTCTCGACTTGGCCGATGCCTTTGCCACGTCGGCAGAGCGTGCTGGGGTGGGAGAAAACGGTGCGGTCATTCCTGCATACACCCACGTCCAGCGTGCGCAACCGGTGTTGCTCGCACACCATCTGCTCGCTCACTCGTGGTCATTGTTGCGCGACGTCGAGCGCTTGCAGGACGCGCTGCGTCGGGTGGATGTTTCTCCGCTCGGGGCTGGCGCCACGGCGGGCAGTTCGTTGCCTCTCGATCCGGACTTCACCGCGCAGGAGCTCGGGTTCGCCGCGCGCTTCGAGAACTCGATGGACGCAGTTTCAGATCGTGATTTCGTGGCTGAGTTGTTGTTCGTCCTCGCTCTGATCGGTGTACACCTCTCACGTATCGGCGAAGAGTGGGTGCTGTGGACGTCGACGGAGTTCGGTTTTGCGACGCTCGATGATCGTTACGCGACCGGATCATCCATGCTGCCGCAGAAGAAGAACGCCGACATTGCCGAGTTGACCCGCGGAAAGTCGGGCCGCTTGATCGGCAATCTCACGGGACTTCTCGCCACACTCAAGGGCCTGCCACTCAGTTACAACCGCGACTTGCAAGAGGACAAGGAACCACTGTTCGACTCCTTCGATCAGGTGCGACTGGCGATCGCCGCCGTGAACGGGATGGTGCGGTCGGCCACGTTCGATACCGAGCGACTCGCGCATGCCGCCAACGATGAGTTCCTGTACGCAACCGACGTCGCTGAATGGCTCGTCTCCCGCGGTACGCCGTTCCGGGAGGCACACGCGATCGTGGGGGAGCACGTCCGTCAGTCGCTGGCGACGGGTTCGCCGCTCAGTGAACTAGTGGCGGGTGATTCGCGTTTGGGTGCCGATGCTCTTGCGGTGATGCGTCGTGGCGTTGCCAACCGGACGTCACCTGGTGGCGGCGGTCCAGTCGCAGTGGCAACCCAGTTGAAGCGATTCGGCCTGCGGGTCAACGAGCTGCGTCGTTCGCTCACCTAACATCTCTGCGTGACCTCGCCTGGTGACATCGTTGCCGAGTTTGCCGCTCGCGGGCTGATCCACGACTCCACCAATCGCGAGGAGCTCTCCGCTCGATCTGTCGCCAAGCCCTTGACGGCGTACGTCGGTTTCGATCCCACGGCAGATTCGTTGCACGTCGGTCACTTGCTCGGGCAGATGTCTCTCCGTCGGTTGCAGATGCTCGGTCACCGACCGATCGTGCTTGCCGGAGGTGCGACCGGCATGGTGGGCGATCCATCCGGACGAAGCGAAGAGCGCAACCTGCTCGATGAGGACACGCTCCGCGAAAACGTCGACAAGATCTCACGCCAACTCGAGCGAATTCTCGACTTCGGCAAATCGTCCAACGCTGCGGTACTCGTGAACAACGCTGACTGGACCGCCAAGGTGCCGATGCTCACATTCCTGCGCGAGGTGGGTAAGCACGTGACGGTGAACCAGATGGTGGCGAAGGATTCGGTCAAGTCGCGCTTGGCCGACACCAACGGTCTGAGCTTCACGGAGTTCAGCTACATGTTGTTGCAGGCGAACGACTTCCGTCACTTGTGCGAGCACTACGACTGCGAGATGCAACTTGGTGGATCGGATCAGTGGGGCAACATCACGGTTGGTATCGACTTGATCCGCAAGGTGCTTGGTCGTAGTGGATTCGGCTTGACCTGGCCATTGATCACCAAGTCCGACGGCACCAAGTTCGGTAAGACCGCGAGTGGGGCGGTGTGGCTCGATCCGGACAAGACCTCGCCGTATCAGTTCCGTCAATTCTGGATGCAGGTGAGTGATCTCGACATCGAGCGCTTCCTCCCGCAGTTCTCGTTGCGTCCAATGAATGAAATTGTGGGTGTGTTGGCCGAGCAGCGCGAGCGCCCAGAGTCGCGCATTGCACAGCGCGCATTGGCCCAGGAGATGACGGCTCTCGTGCACGGTGCTCAAGCCGCAACTGCCGCCGAACAGGCTGCCGATGTGTTGTTCGGCGCCAATCCCATCTCCGCATCGATCGATGCGATTCGCCAAATCGCCGCCGAGGTGCCGGTGACGACAATGGGGACGGCAACGTTGCACGATTCGGTCGGGGTATTGGTCACCACAGGCTTGGCCGCGTCCAATTCGGAAGCCCGGCGACTCCTGCAACAACGCAGTGTGCGGGCGAATGGGGAGCAAGTGGACGAACATGCGCGCCTCGATCGCGTCGCGTTGTTGCATGGGCGATGGATGTTGTTGCGCAAAGGCAAGACGACGTACCACCTGCTCGATTTCGGTTCCTGATCGACCGAAATCCAAGCCCCACAAGGGTTTGCGGGCATTGGCTGGCTAGAAGCCAATAAAATCAAGCAAATGTCGCCCCGCAGGTTGACGCTCTCAGGCCCAGTCGCTAGATTCTCAGTCCGCCCTTTGGCCGCTTGGTCAAAGGTTTTCCGCGGCTCACCTCCGGGTTTACCCGAGTGAGTGGTGGATGTGCTCCTTGAAAACGGAAGAGAAGACTGAACGCCAGTGCGGGCAGTAGGGCTGGGTCGAAAACCCCATGTCTTGCTGTCTGTCAATTCTGGTCGGACGAGAGTCCGGCCAACCATTTAGTAACCGGTCGGGTGAGCACCCGGTCGGCAGGACACGGTGCTTCAACTCAACGATCGAATTGGTCGCTGAAAATTGGGCTCCGTGTACTTTCCGGAATTCTGTTCGGGTTTCGACCCGGGCAAGTTCTTGACGGAGAGTTTGATCCTGGCTCAGGACGAACGCTGGCGGCGTGCTTAACACATGCAAGTCGAACGAGATCCATGGTGTAGCAATACACCGGAAGATCTAGTGGCGAACGGGTGAGGA
>JBDKEO010000132.1:0-6297 GCA_039795205.1 Actinomycetota bacterium | reverse complement strand
ATCGGTCGATCTTGAATCGCCCACTCGAGCGCGCCAGTAGCCACGCCGGAAGCATCGAACCAACCGCGAAGGGCCACCATGAGAACGGGGTCGCGCAGAGGTCCGATCGCCGACCAGTCCGACTCGAGTACTTCCTCGACGTTCACCTGTCCTGCTTCATGTCATTCATCCGCGTGTTTCGTTGCCGACGCCCCACTGTGTAAGCATGGCAGCGGTGAATTCACGAGCAAACCCGCAAAACAGAGTTTCCGCCCGCCTGGCGGCGATCGCCGAATCAGCCACGCTGGCAGTCGATGCCAAGGCCAAGGCGCTGAAGGCCAAGGGCGAGAACGTCATTGGTTTTGGTGCTGGTGAACCCGACTTCCCGACACCTGAGAACATCGTCGAAGCCGCGGTGAAGGCCGCGCGCGATCCGAAGAATCACCGATACACGCCTGCTGCTGGTTTGCCTGAATTGCGCGAGGCAATTGCGGTGAAAACGAAGCGTGACAGCAACTTCGCATGTGAGGCGTCGCAAGTGCTCGTCACCAACGGTGGCAAGCACGCGGTGTTCGTCGCGTTCGCCGCACTGTGTGATCCGGGCGATGAAGTGATCGTTCCAGCGCCGTATTGGACGACCTATCCGGAGGCAATCGCGCTTTCAGGTGGCGTGCCGATCGTCGTCGACACCACCGAGGAGACGGAATTCAAGGTCACCGTCGAACAGCTCGAGCGAGTTCGAACGCCCCGCACCAAGGTGCTGCTGTTCGTCTCGCCGGACAACCCGAGCGGGGCCGTGTACTCGCCAGAAGAAACCATCGCCATCGGCAAGTGGGCAGCGGAACATGGCGTGTGGGTGGTGACGGACGAGATCTACGAGCATCTCGTGTACGGCAAGCACACGTTCTCGTCGATGCCGGCACTCGTTCCTGAGATTTCGGATCGCTGCGTGATCGTCAATGGTGTGGCCAAGACCTATGCCATGACCGGCTGGCGAGTGGGCTGGATGATCGGTCCCAAGGACGTGATGAAGGCGGCAATCAATTTCCAGAGCCACACCACGTCGAACGTGTCCAACGTGGCACAGATGGCTGCCCTCGAGGCGGTGAGTGGAGATCTCTCTGCGGTGCAGATGATGCGTACGGCATTCGAGCGACGGGGTAACGCGATGCACGAATCGCTCTCAAACATTCCAGGCATCACGTGCATGCCACCGCAGGGTGCGTTCTATTGCTTCCCCAACGTGAAGGGCTTGCTTGGCCGCAACCTCAGCGGAGTGACCGCAACGAACACGCTCGAACTTGCCGATCTGGTACTGGAGAAGGCAAAAGTGGCGTTCGTTCCTGGCGAGGCATTCGGTGCTCCTGGTTTTGCTCGGTTCAGTTTTGCGCTCGGCGATGACGATCTTCGTCAGGGCATCGAGCAACTCAAGGCATTCGTCGTCGGCTGACTCGTTCGGCTATGGTTACATCACTTCAGCAATAGCTGGAGGGCGTTACCACTAGCGAAGTCCGGTGAGATTCCGGCACTGTCCCGCAACGGTAAACGTGATCGACACTGGTCGCTCACGAAGTCCGGTCGCCTGGTGTCTGGCGCAACATCTAACCGCTCTCGAAAGAAGAGCAAGGAGAACACAGTGAAGAAAATGTTCAAGGTCGGCTTTGCCGGCCTTTTCCTTTTGGTCGCCGCCGCGTGCGGATCGTCCACAGAAACAACGGAAACGACGACCGAAGCAGTCGCCGAGGCCTCATTCCCCGTCACGGTAGGTGACCTCACCCTCGAGGCACAGCCTGAGCGAATCGTTTCTCTCTCGCCGACGGCGACCGAGATGCTGTATGCCATCGGTGCCGGTGCGCAAGTAGTGGCCGTGGATGAGTACTCCAACTATCCGCAGGAGGCAGTGGATCTCGGCACGCCATTGTCCGGATTCGAACCAAACATCGAGGCAATCAGCGGATACGAGCCAGATCTCGTGGTCATCTCGTACGACCCGGGCAGCCTCGTCGAGCAGCTCGGTTCGCTCGGTATCCCTGTGTTCACCGCGAACGCGGCCATGAACCTGGATGGTGTGTACGAGCAGATCACCCAATTCGGTGCGCTGACTGGTCAATCGACTGGAGCAGCCAGCCTCATCGACCAGATGAAGGCAGACATCGATGCAGCGATCGCTGGCGTCACTGTGGAAGGTTCGCCGACGTATTACTACGAACTCGACAACACCTATTACTCGGTGACCTCGAACACCTTCGTTGGTCAGATTTTCAACCTGTTTGGCATGTCGAACATCGCCGATGGTGTGGAGGCGGGTAACGATTACCCACAACTCTCCGCCGAGGTGATCGTGTCGGCTGATCCGGATTACATCTTTCTCGCCGACACCAAGTGCTGCGGTCAGACCGCCGAGACCGTTGCTGCCCGGGATGGATGGGGTTCGATGAAGGCCGTCACGTCGGGCAAAGTCGTCGAACTAGATGACGATGTCGCCTCTCGCTGGGGGCCACGCGTGGTCGAACTGGTGCAGGCGATTGCTACTGCGCTGAACGCGGGCTGATTCGTTGAGCGAGACCCTGGGCTTTCCACAGCCGCGACACGCGGCGATTCACCGAAGTGGTTGGATCGCGGGCGCGACGGTGTTGCTCGGGGTCTCACTCGTAGTTGGCCTGATGATCGGCCCGGCGGGACCGGAGTGGTGGCGTGTGCCACTGGAGCTCCTTGACCGCCTGCCGTTCGTCACGATCGACAGCGGCGTCACCGCCGGCGAGTGGAACGTGGTGTGGCAAATTCGCGCACCACGTGTTGCTCTCGCCGTCTTGGTCGGCGCAATGTTGTCGCTCGCAGGAGCCAGTTATCAGGGAACGTTTCGCAATCCACTCGTCGATCCGTACCTCCTTGGCACCGCAGCGGGAGCGGGCCTGGGAGCAACGATCGTTTTTGCTTTGCGCAACGGTGAGGCGTCGTCATGGATCATCGATCCGTTGCCGCTCGCCGCATTCCTGGGTGCGCTGATCGCGGTGTTCATCACGTACATGGTGGGCACCGCGTTCGGTCGCACACGATCATCCGTCACGCTGGTATTGGCCGGTGTGGCGGTGACCTCGCTCCTTACTTCGATCCAGGCTTTCGTATTGCAGCGCAACACTGACGTGGTGCGCCAGGTGTACACGTGGATCCTCGGCAGATTGTCGAGCGCGACCTGGGGAGACGTTCGGTTGGTGTTGCCGTATGTCGTTGCCAGCACGGTGGTCCTACTTCTGCATCGCCGATTGTTGGACGTGATGCGTGTGGGCGATGACGAGGCGCTTGCTCTTGGCGCCAATGTCCGCCGCGTACGTCTGGTGGTGGTACTCGCCGCCACGCTCGGCACAGCTGCGGTCGTCGCCGTCAGTGGACTGATTGGCTTCGTCGGCATCATCGTGCCGCACGCTGTTCGGCTCATGGCAGGTGCGAGTTACCGACTCGTCTTGCCACTCAGCATCCTGATCGGCGGCTCGTTCCTCGTCCTTGCAGACATTCCGAGTCGTGTACTCGCCGATCCGGCGGAGACTCCGATTGGCGTGGTGACGGCATTCTTCGGTGCACCGTTCTTCTTGCTGTTGTTGCGCACACGGGAGACGTCAGCATGACCACGCTTGGTTATTGCGACCTTGCCGTCACGTACGACACGAACCGTGCCGTCGATGCGTTCAATGGGATTCTTCATTCGGGTGAGTGGTTGTGCCTGATCGGCCCAAATGGCGCAGGTAAGTCGTCCATCCTGCGGGCAACGGCCGGACTAGTCCAGTACTCCGGGTCGATCGCCATCGATCAGACCGAGATCCCCGCCACTTCACCGAGGTGGCGTGCTCAACACATTGCGTACGTTCCTCAGACTCCGGTGATTCCCCCGGAGATGACGGTGCACGAATACGTGTTGTTGGGGCGAAATCCTTATGTCGATCACTTCGCCACCGAAACCGCTGACGACCGGCATGTGGTGGACGATGTGCTCGAGAATCTCGAACTTGCCGCGTTGGCCAATCGTCGACTCGGAACCCTCTCTGGCGGAGAGCGACAGCGGTTGGTGATCGCTCGCGCCCTTGCCCAGGAGGCTCCGGTCTTGTTGTTGGACGAGCCGACGAGTGCGCTCGACATTGGTCATCAGCAACACGCGCTCGAGCTGGTCGACCGACTTCGTCGAGAACGTGGTCTGACGGTGGTGTCGGCAATGCACGACCTGACGCTCGCTGGGTTGTACGCGGATCGGTTGGTGCTCCTGTACCAAGGCGTGTGCGTCGCGCAGGGCACGCCCAGGGAAGTACTCAGCCAGGAAACCCTTTCTCGCTTCTATGGCGTGAAGGTGAAAGTGCATCATGAGGACGACGGCACGGTGGTCGTGATCCCGCAACGCTCCGCTACTTCGTAGGCTGGTACCCGACGGAGGTTCACATGTCTCGGGTACAACTGGCTCTCAACGTTTCCAATCTGCAGGATGCGATTGCTTTCTACGGGAAGTTGTTCGGTACGAAGCCTGCGAAGGTGCGTGAGGGTTATGCCAACTTCGCCATCGACAACCCACCACTCAAGTTGGTGCTGATCGAAGGGGGTGGACAGCCGGGCACCCTGAACCACCTCGGCGTCGAGGTTGAATCGACCGACCACGTTGCCGAGGCCATCGCAAGGTTCACCGATCAAGGAATGCAGACGTCGGTGGAGGAGAACACCACCTGTTGCTTCGCAGTGCAAGACAAGGTGTGGGTCAATGGACCCGATGCCGAACCGTGGGAGGTGTACACGGTGCTCGCAGATGCCGACGTGATGAAGGTCACGGAATCTTCGAATTGCTGTGCCGACGTCTGACGAGATTGCTGCACGCGAACTAGACACTCAAGTTGCAGGTTGCAGCGCAGCCCATCAACACCTGCTCGCAGATCTGGATGGTCGCGACGATGAATGGTGTCGTGCGGATTCGTCGCTCCCGGGGTGGACACGAGGACACGTATTGACCCACCTCGCCCGCAATGCCGAAAGTCATGCGCGAATGTTTGCTGCTGCGACCGACGGTCGAGAGACGGAGCAGTACGAGGGCGGTCGGCCTGCTCGGAATGCCGCGATCGAGCAGGGCGCGGGGCGCCCTGCGGTCGAATTGATCGCCGACGTTCGCACGACCATCTACCAACTCGAGTCGACGTGGTTTTCGGCCACGGCCGTTACATGGTCGGGATTCGGCATCAAGTCACACGCCGATGGTGCGAGGGTGAGGATTGCCGATCTCGTGATGATGAGATGGCGAGAGACCGAGGTTCACCACGCCGATCTGGCGTGTGGGTTCACCTATTCCGATTGGGACCCCGAGTACGTGCGCCGTGATCTCGACCTCCAGGTCATGCAATGGCGGGCACGCAAGCCGATGGGTCTCACCGTGTTGCCGGACTTGGCGCTCAGGTTGCCGCCGCATGATCGCTTGGCGTGGCTACTGGGCCGCCTCGAGGTTGCCGGCCTCGACAAACCGGAAGCCTTCTAGATGCGCAGGATTACTCGACTCGTCGTTGCGGCGTTCGTCTTGATGATGGTGTTCGCGGGAGCCGTGTCTCCGGCGAGTGCCCATGCAGTGCTCATCGACACGGAGCCGAAGTCCGGCGCGATCCTCACCGACTCGCCGGAGCGGATCGTGCTCACTTTCAACGAGCAAGTGGGTACGAGCTTTTCCAGCATTCGTGTTCTCGATTCCGAAGGGAACGAGCGGTCCGCATCGAAGGCGCAGCGAGTTGATCCCGAGCGGGTAGGAGTGGAGGCACCGACACTCGGTGATGGCACCTTCATCGTGATTTGGCGTGTGGTCTCAGCTGACGGCCATCCGGTGGAGGGCTCGTTCACGTTCCAAATCGGTGCAACGTCACAGGACGTCTCGAGTGTGGTTGCTGAGTTCGTCGAGGAGGAGCACGGGCTCTCGCGTCTGTTCAGCGTGATCCGCTGGGTACTACTGGCGGGAATCATCGTGCTCATCGGCGCGCTGTGGCTGATCACGCGCGACCCGAGTGCCACGGTGTCGCTACGTACGCGAATGGTCGTGTGGGGCGCGTGGTCCTTTGCGTTTCTCGCCACGGTGCAGACGTTGTTCGCCTACGGCCCACACGCATCCGGGCTGAAAATCTACGAAGCCACCGACCTTTCATTGTTGCGTGAGACACTCGGCACCGCCTTTGGTCAATGGCAACTGGTGCGAATCGCAATCCTCATCGGGCTCGCCGTGCTGTTGCGCGAGATGCAGTGGCGAGATTCGCGCGCGTGGCGTGCCGCCACTGGCGTCTTGCTCATTGCCACCGTGGCGACAGTGTCGGT
>JBDKEO010000105.1:0-2829 GCA_039795205.1 Actinomycetota bacterium | reverse complement strand
CTTCGCGAGGATCTCCCACTCGTCCGGTTGGCCAGGTTCCCGTTCGAAAACCGGCTCGCTGTAGTTGGCCATGTTGCGCACCGAGAACATGGTGAACGAGAGATCGAAGTGACTGCGCTCCAAATGCGACGGCGCGGGAAGGATGACATCAGCGTGACGCGTCGTCTCGTTCAAATAGATGTCGATCGACACCATGAAGTCGAGGTCCACGAGCGCTCGCTCAAGTTGTTCGGAGTTCGGTGTCGAGAGCACCGGGTTGCCCGCAAAGGTGACGAGCGCCCGCACCTGCCCCGCACCTGGGGTGAGGATCTCCTCGGCAAGCAAAGCCGACGGCAACTCGCCCAGCGCCTCTGGAAAGCCCCGCACCCTGGTGCGACCGCGGCCAGTCTGGAACCCCTTGCCCTTGCCGGGAGCCCCCTTCGTGTTTGGCGATCCAGCGGCAGGCAGCGGGAACATCGCTCCCCCCGCGCGATCAAGATTGCCCGTGATCACGTTGACAACGTCGACCAACCACGAGGTGACGGTGCCGAATGCAACTGTCGTGGTGCCGATCCGACCGTAGACACATCCCGCGTCGGCATCGGCGAGTTCCCGTGCAAGGCGACGAATTACTGCTGCCGACACGCCCGTGGCGTGTTCCACCGACTCGGGCGTGAAGTCAGCAAGGTTTTCTCGCACGGCGTCGAGACCATTTACGTACGGGCGAAGAGCATCGCCGACATCGGCCCTGCCAGTGGCGAACAACTCGTTAGCGATCGCTGCGAGCAGCAAGCCGTCGGTACCGGGTCGAATCGCCACCCACTCGTCGGCGGCGCGAGCGGTCTTGGTCATCTTCGGGTCGACCACCACCACCTTCCCGCCACGCTCTCGGATGCGTTCCATCCGGCCAGGAAAGTCAGGTGCCGTGCACAGACTGCCGTTCGATTCGTACGGATTCGCTCCCAGAATCAACAAGTACGACGTGCGGTCGAGATCGGGAACGGCGACGGTGAGTGGCGTTCCGAAGAGGAACCCTGATGAGACTTGCTTGGGAATCTGATCCACCGTCGATGCGCTGTAAATCTGTCGCGTTCCGAGAGCACGCAACCACACGCGGTTGTACAGCAGCCCGGCAAGGTTGTGGGCATTCGGGTTGCCGAGATAGGTGGCGATCGATTCGCGTCCGTGCCGCTCGATGACGCCCGTCACTCCTCGTTGCACCTCTGCCCACGCTTCTTCCCACGAGACCTCCACGTGTTTGCCATCACGCTTGATGAGTGGCTTGCGTAACCGATCGGGGTCTTCGTGCAGTTGCTTCAGCGTGCTGCCCTTCGGACAAATGAAACCCTTGCTGAACGCATCCTCACGATCGCCGCGAATGCGCTTGATCTCGACACCCTGCACCTCGATCTCGAGGCCACACGTCGCCTCACACAATGGGCAGGTGCGATACGCAACACGGGCGTTCGACATGGGCTCATCCTGCCATAGGCTCGCCGTGCATGCGTCGGCTGTTTCCCGCACCACACGACACTGTCTCGGTGGCCGACGCCTACGGCGTGCCGCGAATCCGCAAAGCCACCAAGCACTCCACGCGACCGACGGTCGGCATGTGCATGGTGCAAAGCATCGATGGTTCCACCATCGTCGCGGGCACCTCGCTTGCCTTGTCTGGCCCTGCCGATCGAGACGTCTTGATCGGCTTGCGCGCCATTGCCGACTGCGTGCTCGTGGGGGCCGGCACCGTGCGCCAAGAGGGTTACGGACCGCCGAGCAACCCGCGCCTCACGGTCGGTGTCGTCACGAGCTCAGGCAACCTTGATCTCTCCACACCTCTCTTTACGAGTGGGGCGGGTTTCGTCGTCACCACCTTGGATGCCGATCTTGACGGAGGCGCGGTTCCGACGATCCGCGCCGGGCATGGCCTAGTCGACTTGGAGGCCGCGCTCGAGCAAATCGAAGGCAACTTCATCCAACTCGAGGGTGGCGCCGCGCTCAATGCAGCGATGGCTGAGGCCGATCTCGTGGACGAAATCAACCTCACGATCAGCCCGTTGATCGTGGGCGGTGCAGGTAAGCGACTCACGAGCGGCGCGCCCGACTTGTTGCGGAGGTTCACACTCGAGCATGTTCTCGAGGACGATGGTTTCCTCTTCTTGCGCTACGTGCGTTGAGCGCGTTCGCTGTTGGCGTGCTTCTCGAGCAAAGCCAACTCGCGGCGAAAGTCTGCAGCATCATCGAAGTTCTTGTACACGCTCGCAAAACGCATGTACGCGACTTCGTCAAGCACGCGTAGTTCATCGAGCACGGCAAGACCAACGTCGTTACTCGTGACTTCGGTGCCACGCTGACGGAACGAGTCCTCGATGCGCTCGGCAATCAACTCGATTTGGGCTTCGTCTACCGAGCGACCCTTCACTGCAGCCAACATGCCGGCCATCATCTTCTGGCGATTGAACGGCTGGCGATCACCGCCACGCTTGACGACGACCAGCGGCAATTCTTCGAGGCGCTCGTAGGTCGTGAACCGGTACTCGCAGCGCAGGCAACTCCTGCGCCGGCGGACTGCGGTGCCCTCTTCGGACACTCGCGAATCGATCACCTTGGTGTCGTCGAACGAACAACTGGGGCAATGCACCGAGTAGTCACCGTACACCGCCTGAACCCGCCGATTCGGTCAATCCAATTCAGGGAATCACCACCACTTGACCGACACGCAGTGACGTGCCGTTGAGTACCGCCAACTGATCGACGATCTCGGGGATGTTGCCGGTGGGTGCAATGCGTTCCGCAATTGCCCACAAGTTGTCACCGTCCTGCGCGATCACATAGCGCTGTTCGACCGGCGTC
>JBDKEO010000050.1:0-9051 GCA_039795205.1 Actinomycetota bacterium | reverse complement strand
GCACAAGTGGTGATGCACCACCACCGGGGCACGCCGCCAACGCCGAGCAGCAACTCGATGACGGTGCAGGCCGACCTCACCGCACCGAAGGGGCCCTCACAGGTGATCGAAGCGGCGCTCGCTCGATATGGCCGAGTCGATGCAGTGATCAACAATGCAGCGATCCAGCCTCTCGCCGGATTACTCGACATGACCGACGAGCAATGGGACCAGATGATCGACACCAACGTGACGGCGTGCCACCGCATGAGTCAGTCGTTCGCCCACCACGTGATCGGCGCGAAGAGCGAGGGCTCGATCGTCAACATCGCCTCCATCGAAGGCATCGCGCCAGTTGCCGGACATGGCCACTACGGCGTGTCAAAAGCTGCGCTCATCACCCACACGAAAGTTGCCGCGCTCGAGTTCGGCGCATATGGCATTCGCGTCAACTCGGTTTCACCGGGTCTCATTGCACGCGCCGAGATCGACAAGGAGTGGCCAGAGGGTGTGGCGCGCTGGATGGAGAAGGCACCACTCGGCCGACTCGGCACTCCGCGTGATGTCGCCGATGCGTGTGTGTTCCTCTGTTCAGACATGGCCCGCTGGATCACCGGCACCAACCTCGTCGTGGACGGAGGCGTTTCCGCTCGCCCCACCTGGTGAAGTCGGTTCGGACTTGAACGTCCACCACTAGCCTTCCGAACACCTGCATGGTGTTCGATACTTCGGTACTACCGCAGAATGCGGATGCACTCGATGAGCTCGTGCTCGCCTCGCAACTGCTCGGACGGGACGAGTCACTCGTCTTGCACGGTGGCGGCAACACGTCGGTGAAAGCACCGTGGCGTGACATCACCGGGAATTCCATCGAAGCGATCTACGTGAAGGGATCGGGTTGGGATCTCGCGACCATCGAGCGACCCGGATTCACGCCAATGCCGATCGACCGACTTGCCGCACTCCTCGAACTCGAGACCTTGTCCGATCCCGACATGATGCGTGAGTTGCTCGCAGCCCGACTCGATCCGGATGCGCCCGCCCCTTCCGTCGAATCGTTGCTTCACGCCTTCCTCCCACATGTCGCCGTCATGCACAGTCATGCCGACGTGATCGTCACACTCACCAACCTGCGTGATGGAGAGTCGCGTATTCGTGACGTGTTCGGCAACGACGTCGTGGTCGTCCCCTACGTGATGCCAGGATTCGACTTGGCTCGCGAAGTACGCACCGCCTGGCCGCAACAAGCACACGCGGGAACCATCGGCATGGTGCTGATGAACCACGGACTCTTCACGTTTGGCTCATCCAGCAAAGAGGCTTACGAGCGCCACACAACGTTGATCGCTCGCGCACACGAGTACCTCAATACGATTCCCGCGACGCAGGTACGGCACGCTGCCGCTACTCCGTGCTCATGTGCGCTCGAGTTGGCGCGCATGCGCAGGCAACTGAGCGAGGCCGCGGGCAGGCCGATGATCGTGCGTAGGCATACGGATGGCAACGTGATGTCGTTCGTCGCGAGGACAGACATGACCAGTCTTGCCACCCGTGGCCCCCTCACGCCGGATCACGTCATTCGCACGAAGCGGATTCCGATGGTCGGTCGTGACATCTCGGCTTATGTCGATGCATACCGCGACTACTACTCGGACAATAGGCACCGTGCACGAACCGACATCACCATGCTCGACCCCGCACCACGTGTCGTACTCGACCCGCAGTACGGAATGCTCACCGTCGGCGCCTCAGCCAAGGATGCCGACATCGCCGCTGACATCTACCACCACACCATCGACGTGATCACGACTGCCGAGGACCGTCTCGATGGATGGTCACCTCTCGAGGCACACCATCTCTTCGATGTCGAGTACTGGGACTTGGAGCAAGCCAAGTTGCGGCGGGCTGCCAAGCCATCTGCGTTCACGGGTCAAGTGGCGGTGGTCACCGGTGCCGCATCGGGGATTGGCAAGGCCTGTGCTGCTGCTCTCTTGGCACAAGGCGCCGCGGTCGTCGGACTCGATGTGTCACCTGGCATCGTGGATTCCTTTTCTTCACCGTCCTGGCGAGGCATCGTCGCGGACGTGACTGATTCACCCGCGCAGGAACGTGCACTGGAGATTGCGATCGACACCTTTGGTGGTATCGACATCGCGGTGCTTTCGGCGGGCATTTTCGGCAAGACGATGCCAATCGCCGATCTCGATCTGGACGAATACGCGCGAGTAATGCGGATCAATCTCGATGCCACTGCGATTTCCTTGAACCTGCTCCATCCGTTCCTTGCAGAGTCACCCGTAGGAGGGCGCGTGGTGCTGGTCGGCTCGAAGAACGTTCCTGCACCAGGCGCCGGTGCCGCGGCCTACTCCGCATCGAAGGCTGCGGCCACACAACTGGCGCGAGTCGCTGCCATCGAGTGGGCGAAGGACGGCATTCGCGTGAACACCGTGCATCCCGACGCGGTGTTCGATACCGCACTGTGGAACGACGAGGTGCTGGCCAATCGGGCAGCGAGTTACGGCATGACCGTCGAGCAATACAAGACCCGCAATCTCCTGAAAATGGAGATCACTTCGGCACAGGTGGCCGACACGGTGGTGCAGTTGGTGAGCCCAGCCTTCGCCGCCACCACTGGTGCCCAAATCGCAATCGATGGCGGGAGCGAACGCACGCTGTGAAGTTCACACGAGAACAGGCAGAAGCGATCATCGCCCGACTCCAGCTCGTGAGTCTTCCCGTCGAACCCATCTTGTTCCGCCAAGTTTGGAAAAAGACCGAAGGCAACGAGGTGCTGGGGACGGTAATGCTCGGAGCAATGCTCGCTGAATCGTTCTCCGTGATGCACCGATTGACCGCGGATGAAACCTGGCACTTCTACACGGGCGATCCGATCGAACTGCTTCTCCTTCAAGGCGACGGCAGTCATTCGATACATACTCTCGGCAGTGATCCGCTCGTCAACCACGTGCAACAACTCGTGGTGCCCGCCGGAACGTGGATGGGTGGTCGACTCGCTGCAGATGGTGTCTTCGCCTTGTTCGGCAACACCATGACTCCCGGGTTCACGAGCGAACGATTCGAGGCGGGTGACCGGACCGAGCTCTGTGCGGGATGGCCAGCGGCAAGCACGATGATTACCACGCTCACCCATGACGAAACCGTCCGCAAAATGCCCGAGGGTTACTGATGGCTCGGCCGCTCCGCTTGAACGCAACTGAACTCTCCATCCTGTGTGTTCTGCTTGGTATGCGCATCACTCCGCTTTCGACACCACGGATGAAGCGGGCCGAGGCATTGGATTCACTCGTCAAGCGTCGAATCGTCGACAACAAGGTGGAGCGCGTGAATCTCCAAGTAGCCACACTGCTCGCGATCTTGGCAAGACCCGCTCAGCAGATCACAATTCACCAAAACGGGACGACGACTCCCACACAAGTGATCGGCATACAGACATTTTCCCACGTCGTTCAGGAATCAGACGGTGCGGTCGACGTGATCACCCCGCACGGAGACGCCATTGCGATGTTCTCTTCGCCAAGTACCAGTACCTCGCGCGAGACGTTTTCACTGCCCGGTCGCACGTGGCACGACATGGTCGCGCAGGCGAAGTACGCGACCGAACATCAATTGGCACGAATGGCTGAACTCGACAGTCTCGACGGCATTCACGCAACGACTGCTGCGCGATTGGCAAAAGGTCACGGATTGCGCAAGGACGCTCAAGTGATGTCCTATCGCGGTAGAAATCGTTGGCGGGGAAGCGAACTCTCCTGGATCGAGCTCGGCGACAGCACCTGGCTCGTCGACGACGGAGGCCGATTTGGTCAACCTGCAGATTTGGCAAGCCGGCGAGCCTCGTTTTCGTGTGGACGGGTTGACGACGCCGTGCGCGAAGCCCTGGCCTCCCTCGACCCGCGCGTTTGAGCGGCCACCTCCCTGCCTGACAGACTTTCCCCACCAATCAAGGGGGGAAACATGGCACGCATTGGAGGCGAGCTCGATCAGCTCGCAGCCCTGAAGTCGACGTTCGATCGTCAATCCACGATGGTCACCGACATGTTGTCGTCGATTCGAAATCAATTGTCGAACACCTACTGGGAAGGTCCCGCAGCGTCACGATTCCGTGAGTCATGGCAGAGCGACTTCGAGCCGATGTTGCAGCGCCTTCAGACGTCGTTGAACGAGTCGGCAACCGAAATCAGTCGGCGTCGCGACGCACTTCGCCAAGCCGGCTCGTAGAACATGGCGGGGGCCAACCCAGCTGCAGGGCCACAAGGCGTAGCGCACGACTTGGACTCCGCGCGTGCGGCGGTGAGTCAACTTGCCCAAGCAGGTGAGGACATGCTGAGTCTCGGTCAACTGCTCGAAAGCCGTGCGCACTCGATCACATGGGAGTGCGCGAAAGCAAGCCGCTATCGCGACTCCATTGCCGGCAGACGTATCGAAGCTCGACGAATTGGTGCCTCACTTCAATCTGCATCGGCGAGCATCGCCCTGTTGCTACTGCTTGCAGAAGCGTTCGGACTCAAGGGAGATTCCTGAGTCATGCCCGAGAAAGTCGTCGTCGATACCGATCACTTGCGTGAACAAGCGCAATACACCGACGGCGCAATCAATCAGGTGGGTGGCGTCATCCTCGCCGTACGCAAGACCAAGGCCCGCTTCCCCACTCTCAGCCACCTGTTCGATCCGATCATTGCCGACCTGATGAAGTTTGGCGAGGTGCTCACCGCGGACAAGAACGAACTGCTGAAAGAAATCGCCTTCCTCGAACAACTCGAGGGTCAGTATCCCGCCGGTTTTCAACCTGGCTCATACGTGGCGCCACCTGACGTCGAAATTGCGCACCCAGAAGCAGGCGCTTCAGGCACGCCACAAGAGAACGAAATGTGGAACGACGGCTGGATCAGTGAGGACGGCACTGTGCCGCCCGGACGCGACACGATCACCATCGAGGACGAGATCGGCACGCTGTGGCGAATCATCGTGAATCCGCCAATTGTCGGCGTGGACATATTGGTGAATGAGGCACGCCGCAGCCAGAAGCGCAGCGATGACGGCATCGTCGACGAAGGCAAGAACGTAGTCGACGAAGTCCAAGACGTGGTGGCCGAGGAAGTCGAGCAAACTGCGGAGGAACTGGGGCGTCAAGCAGCCGACGAGTTGGATGAAGTCGTCGACGAGGTAGTCAACGATGTCAAAGACACGGTCGAAGACGTCATCGACGAAGCAAAAGATGTCGTCGATGAGGTCGAAGAAGTTGTCGAAGAAGTCGAACAGATCGTCGAGGATGTCGAAGAAGTACTCGACGATCTCATCGAGGGTGACTTCGATGCCTCTGGTGACGTCGACGCAGACGCCAATGTCGACGCCGACGCGGATCTGGACTATGGCGTCGAGGATGGTGAAGCATTCGTAAGGGGCAAGGCGACTTTGGACGCATCCGCCAATGCCAGTGCGCAAGGCACCATCGACACCCCGGTCGGAGACATCACCGGTCGAGCGGATGCAGAGGCACACACACGTGCTGAAGCCGAGTTCGAGGGTTCGATCAGCGACGAAGGAGTAAATCTTCAGGGCAACGCCTCAGCTTCGGCCGGAGCATCCTCGAGTGCAAGTGTGGATGTCGACACCGACTTGGGCGATGCGTCGCTGGAAGGAACGGCCTATGCCGAAGGCACGGGATACGTCGGTGGATCGGTGTCAGCCGACAAAGACGGTGTTTCTGGTCAGTTCACCGCAGGAGCAAACCTCACGTCCGGAGCGGAGGTAGAGGGAAAAGTTTCGGGCAAATACGGAAGTGGTAGCGGTGGAATAGGTGTGAACACGGGCTTCGGCGCCAATGTCACGGCTGGCGGCAGCATGAAATGGGACGACGTAGGTTTCGACATCGGTGCGGGACTCTCGTTTCTCATTGGAGGGGAAGTCAACCTCTCGTTCCACTTCAACCCCGAAGCGATCGTCGACAGCATCGCCGATCTCTTCGACTTCGACAGTGATGAGGCCAAGAAGCGGATCACCGAAGCAGCCAAGGATGCCATCCCCGAGGACATGCTCGATGACATCAATGACGCAGCAGAGCGGATTCGCAACACGTGGGAAGACGCCCAGCAGAAGGTCAACGAGGCGCGTGAGGCCCTGAACGAGGCAAAGCAGGAAGTCGATCAACTGCGACAGGAGATGGAAAACGCGGTTGGGGATGCCAAGCGTGAGCTCGAACAACAAGTTCGCGAAGCAGAACGGCAACTCGCCGATGCTCGGCGCGAGGCCGACCAGGCCGTGGCGGAAGCAAAGCGTGAGCTCGAAGAGATGGCTCGTCAGTCCCGCGAGGAACTCGACCGCCTGAAGAGCCAATACGACCAGGCAACCAACGAGGCCAAGGCTGAGATGGATCGTGCGCGGGCCGAGATGGAAGACGCGAGTGGCGCGGCCCGAGCCGAAGCTGAACAGCGTTACCAAGAAGCACGACGCGAGTTCGAGCAGCTGTCCGAATCGAGCGAAGAGACTGCGCGTCTCATCGACCAGAACGCAAACGCTGCGTCAGACGAATTCTTCAACGAAGTTTCCCGCGACGACTCGGGCAATACGAGTGTCGACGGCATGAACCACAGAAATGGAGCCCGATGATGAAGGCCACCTACCCCAGCACGACATCACCCAAGCAGCCAGAGGTCGCCATCGACCTCCCTGAGGGCTGGTTGGTGAGCTCCCATGCGAACGCGTACATCGCAGCGCACGACCCCAACAGCAGCCCTGCTTCCCCCACGACCGTCTACGTGACCATTGCGCGTTTGAGGAACACGATCACGCTGGACGAAGCGGTGGCCGGTGCGCATCGTGCGATTCGCAACAAGTATCCCCAGTCGTCACTCCAACGCGTGCATTCGGGCAAGGTGGGCAACCGCGATGCTCGGTTCGCCGTGCTTTCGATCGATGGAGCCGACCTTCCGATCGCCGTGCTCCACTCCGAAGTGTCGGTGCTCGTCAACACCGAAAATCCCGAGATGAACTATGTCGTCCAGGTGCTGTGCAAGTGCAACGCGAAAGTCGCTCCCGAGACGGCACCGCTCTTTGCCAACATCATCAAATCGCTGAAGATCGGCAGTTAGCTGAGCGCAACCTGCGCGTACTGCACGTCGCCTCGGGCGACGAAGTAACCGCGACCAGGGACAAACCTGCGCGTCGACTTACGCGGCAACCGAACGCTCACGAGGTCACCGTCCACATCGACATCCGGAATCAGCAGCATCGCGTGACGCGCACGCTTGATGTCCGAGATCCAACCACCGAAACTGCGATGGCCCGAATTGGCCGACACGGCTGCCAACACCACCACCCCAGCGTCGCGGCCACGCCTCATGATTTCTGCCAACGCCGAGGAGCTCGCACCCTCAGCCAACTCTTCGCCGTCGTCCACCACTACGACGATCAAATCGTTCGGGGTCTCTCCGCGCTCACGAACCTCTGCGGCCAATTCGACGAGCAACTCGTCACACCCATCAGTTCCTCGCCCCACGCGTTCCCAACCGCTCATCTCGAGTAGCTCAGTTCGCCGTGGTGCAACGAGGAACCTTCGTGTGGGCACTCCAAGCGCATCCAGTCCGCGAACGATGCTCGCAAGTGTCGTGGTACGTCCCGACCGTTCAGGACCAAAGACCGCGAACATGGGGTTTTGTCGCAGATCCACCGCGAGCGTTGCGCCGGAATCGCCCTCGATCGCAAAAGGCACTACCCCGTCTCGTGACTCGAGCGACGAGAGCGACACGCTGTGCGCGAGTCCTTCGATGAGCTCAGGTGCTCCGTCCGAGTTCGACGCCTTGGCAATTCGCCGAATCATCTCGCTCTGGCTCGCTCCTGAAGGGTCCGTGCCCATGACGGCGACTTGTAGCTCCGTGGCGTCTTGCAGGAACGCTCGTCCGGGAGCAATCTCGATTCGACCGAGGTCACCCGAGAGACCAAGCGACACGTACTCGTCGATCTCGCCCATGCGCATCACCAGACGTTGTGGAACGAGACTCGAGACTGCGGTTGGTACTGCGTTGCGTCGGTCTGCAGTGAGCACGACGGTCACGCCCACCGATCGACCATCGGAGAGAATCTTCACCAATCGATCGTTCATCTCGCCGTGATCGACGAGTTGATAGGTGGAGTTGAACGCGGCATAGCCATCGATCATCAGCACCACATATGGCATGGCTACACCGGCATTGCGTGCCTCATCGATGCTCGTGAAACCTCGTTGACCGAGCGCTACTTTGCGCTCCGTAATCGTGCGTTCGATCCGCGCGAAGGTGCGTTCGACCAACTCCGGCTGTTCCGGTGTGAACACTCCTCCACAATGCGGCAACTCGGCAAGAGTGCCGAGAGCCCGCGACCCAAAGTCGAGTACGTAGAGGTGCAAATCGCTTGGCTGGAGACTCGTGCCAAGCATGCCGGCCAACGTGCGCAACGCAGTGGACTTACCCGCACCACTCGCTCCAAATACGAGCAAGTGTCCGTTACGCGAAAGGTCACACAGCCATGCGTCCTGTGATTGCTGCATGGGATGGTCGGCAAGCGCGATCGGAACTGCCATTCCGGAGCCACGCGAATTGCCGTCGAGATCGGAGACGTCGACCACCAGCGGGAGCGGGTCCATCCATGGCACAGGTTGTGGCGGTATGCCGTGGGCGGCTTCAGCGATGGTCGCGACGAGTCGTTGCAAGTCGGTCACCGAGTCAGACGACGCCTTCACTTGACGCGTAGACACCCGAGGAACCACCCGTAGCGCGGCGTCGAACGAAGCAATCGTCACCTCGGGCGACGTGTCATCGACTTCTCGACGAGCATTGGCGTATGCCGTTTGCACCTGCGAAATCGCCGTTGGCCCAGTCTTGATGTAGGCGCGACCAGGCAACGACTTTGGGATCCGCACCGCGTCAGTTCGCTCGATCACGTCTTCCGAATCGCGATCGTCGGCGACCCGCAATGCAATTCGGAGATTCGTATTGGCGCGAATGTTTTCGTCCACCACCCCGGAAGGACGCTGTGTGGCGAGCAAGAGGTGAACACCGAGAGAACGACCGCGCTGGG
>JBDKEO010000082.1:0-2781 GCA_039795205.1 Actinomycetota bacterium | reverse complement strand
AACCAGCAGATCGGCTTTCTGCATTGCCGTCACCGCAGTTGCGTTGCCGTGCATGCCAGGCATGCCGAGACACAGCGGGTGATCGTCGGGGAATGCGCCGCGCGCCATCAACGTGGTGACGACGGGAATCTGCACCAACTCAGCGAGCTCGCGCAACGCGCTCGCCGCGCGTGCCTTCAACACACCACCGCCGACGTACAAAACGGGGCGCTCCGAACGCAGGATGAGCTGTGCTGCTTCCTTGATCATCCGCGGATGACCCTTGGTCGTCGGCTTGTAACCGGGCAACGATGCTTCGACGTCGGCGTCGCTCGGCCAGTGCCACGCCATCGTGTTTTGCAAGACGTCCTTCGGCACATCGACGAGGACGGGGCCAGGACGTCCGGTCGTGGCGATGTGGAAGGCCTGACGAATGGCGAGCGGCAAATCTTCCGCTGTCATCACCAATTCGTTGTGTTTGGTGACACTGCGTGTGATGCCAACGGTGTCGCACTCTTGGAACGCGTCGGTGCCGATTGCGGACGTGGACACCTGACCAGTGATCGCGACCATCGGGATCGAGTCCATGTATGCGTCACACAACGGTGTGACCAAGTTGGTGGCAGCGGGACCGCTCGTCACCATCGCCACGCCGGGGCGTCCCGTGACGTGGGCATAACCCTCGGCCATGTGACCGGCACCCTGTTCGTGGCGCACGAGGATGTGGCGGATCGGCGACTCGAGCAACGGGTCGTACGCGGGGAGGATGCAACCACCGGGCAGACCGAAGATCACCTCGGTGTTTTCCATCTCGAGTGAGCGGATCAACGCCTGTGCACCGGTGATCTTCTCGCCTTCTTGATGTCGATTAGCTTGGCTACTCATCTGTGTTGCCTACTTTGCTTTCTGCTGACGGGTTTTGGGGGAACAAAAAAGCCCCCCTGTCGGGAGGCTTGGGCGCGCGCGGCTGAGCCGACGCGCCTAGGGAATTACTACGAGAACGGTGCTGTGAAGGCTCTTTTCCGTAAACACGCCTTTCAGTGTGTCAGCCAAATCGTCGTTCGGCAACACCCCCGAGCCGAAGAATCACCTGCCGAGCAAGGCTTTCCTCGTTGAGACCCAACTGGCGAGCCTGTCGGGGTGTCGGGAGGTTGCTCACCACGGCGGTCGCCTGCACCCCTCGCACCAACCGCCGCACCTCCGCGCACGCAGTCTTGGCGCGGCGCACCATGATTCGCGACACGAAGACCGGCGAGTTGCTGTGCACCACGCAGTGAACGACATGAGTGCGCGGAATCGCGCGCGCGAACCTTGCGATCTCGGCTTTCTGTTTGGTGGTGAGCGCAGCGCTGTACGGAACGAAGCTCGACAACATCGTCGGGCTGGGCAGTGTGGTGGCGATGACCGTGGCAGACGGTCCCTCCACGAAGGACACGGGAAGCGGTGAGGCGACGACCGAGGTGGTCGTGGTGGCGGGACTCGGAGCGCTACTTCCTGACGAACTGCTGCCTGACGAGCTACTTGATGATGGAGTCGGCACCGTCGTCGTGGTGGTCGTCGTGGTTGTCGTGGGGGTAGCGCTAGCGAGAGCAGTGATGCCTCGATGTACAGCGTTACGCGCCGACACTCGGAACTCATAACTGGTGCCTGCACTCAGACCCGAGACCGTGACCCCGGTTGCCGTGCTGACACCGTCGTTCACCGTGGTCCAAGCAGTTGAAGTGGTGGCGCGGTACTCGATCACGTAGTCACTGATGGCAACTCCTCCCGTGTTCGCTGGTACCAACCACGACAGATCCACCGACGTCTCCCCTGCTGTTGCCGCAAGTGACCGCACCACGCCAGGTTCCGTCGTTGTGCTCGGCGTAACGGCAACAATTCCGAGTGCCGCCATCTGCCCAGACGTGTCACCTTGGTTCACCACATCATTGAGACCGAGCGCACCATCTGAACCGTTGCCCCAACACTTGACGACTTCCGTCACGAGTACTGCACAGGTGTGTAAATCTCCTGCTCCAATTGCCAACACGTTTGCACCCAGGTTGATTGCTAGGAGGTTGTCCCCCATCTCCTCAGTGGCATCGCCAAGACTGTTCGAACCATCTGAACCCAGTCGACCGCTACTGCCATTTCCGAAGCACTTCACCGAGAGGTCGTCGAGAAGCACACAGGTGTGTGAGCCGCCCGCCGCCGCGGCCCACACCCTGCGCGCAGTGCCGAGTGCGATCGCGGGCAATGCATCGCCCAATTCGTTCGCCGCGTCACCACGACTGTCGGTTGCTCCCGTTCCCAATCGACCATTGCCACCACTGCCGAAACACTTGATCGACAGATCATCGAGCACCACGCACGTGTGTGATGAACCAAGAGCAAGCGCGACGGCAGTTCGCCCCGTGCCCAGACTCACCGTGGTGGTGGCGACGAAGCCCGAAGCGGCGCCTACTGAAGAATTGGTACCCCGCCCCAACTGTCCAGATGAGTTGAGCCCCCAGCACGTGACCTGTCCGGAGTCGAGCAGAGCGCACGTGTGATAGTCACCGGCAGCAATCGAGATGGGTGTGGCACTGCCAAATGAGACCACCGGCAGCGCGTTTCCCATCTCGCCAGTCTCATTGCCTCGATCAAGATCGTCTCCGACTCCGAGTTGGCCGTAGATGTTGCCGCCCCAACACTTCACACTCGCATTGTCGAGAAGTGCACACGAGTGTTCTTCACCCAAGGCAAGTTGGGTAGCGGTGCGGCCAGAACCAAGGTCAACGACTTGAAGACTCGCGCCCATCTCACCTGCGCCGTCACCAAGCG
>JBDKEO010000026.1:0-4915 GCA_039795205.1 Actinomycetota bacterium | reverse complement strand
CCACCCGCCCAAGACGTTCGGGTTCACCCACCCCGCAGGCAGCACACAGGGCTGGATCCCACCGAGATGGGTGTTCGGCAGGCGGTTCGCTGATGACCACGAGGCCACCAAGACGGGTGAGTTGAGCCGCAATACGCAGCGTGAGCTCCGGCGGCCCAAAGCCCCGGGCCACCACGGCATCTTGCGAGCCTCGCCAGGTGGGGTCAGCAGTGAGCGTTTCAGCATCTGCCGATACCACCTCGACACGGTCTGACCAGCCAAGTCGGGCCACGGCACGCCGCAAGGCATCCACTCGCTTGTCTCGACGATCGACCATCGTGAGCCTCACGTGGGGGAGGTCGAGAGCAATGACGAGGCCCGGAACGCCCGCTCCTGAGCCAAGATCCAGCACGGTGCGTGTCTCAGGGGAGAGGGCCGCAACGAATGCCCGGGCGTGGGCAATCACCTCGCTGATTGGCCATGTGCCCAGGGCACCCTCTGTTTGGGCGCGTTCCAGCACCTCAACCAGACGTTGCTCGGTATCAGGCGGGGTCACCGCCTCAGCCTAAATGGCGATATCAGGCCCCGGGTGCGCGTGACACAACGACTCGGCGGAACGGATCATCACCCTCAGAGTGGGTCACGATGCCCTCCATGTTCGCCAACGTGTCGTGCACGATCTTGCGGTCGGCCGAGTTCATCGGCTCCAGGATGCGTGGGGTGCCCGACTCAATGACGTCGTTGGCCACCTTGAGCGCAAACCGACCGAGGGCGTCTTTGCGGCGCTGGCGATATCCGCCGACATCCACCCGCAAGCGGGTGTCATGGTCGCCCAGTTTTCGCTGGCTGACGACGCGGGTGACGTCTTGCAGGTTGGTCAACGTGGCTCCTCGAGCCCCAACGAACATCGTCAAATTGTCGCCATTGACGGCGATTTCGATGTCGTCACCGTCGATGGTGGACTCCACAGTTGCCGGCAGCCCAGCAGCCGCAAAGAGGCCGTCCAAGAAAGTGGTCGCAGCGTCACGCACCGTGGTGACTGGCACCTTCGGGCCGTCAGCACGACGTCGAGTGTCGTCGTCGCCATCTTCGCGTGGTGCGCGATCTCGGTCGTTGTTGCGTTCGCGAGCTGGGCCGCGCGAATCACTGCGTTCACGACGGCGATCCCCGCCGCGCTCTGCGCCTTCGCCACCTCGACCACGTGAACGCGAACGGCCACCGCGACGTTCGCCGCGTTCTCCGCCTCGCTCACGACGCGATGACTCACGCGCCGACGTCGGCTTCACGCGAGCACGAACTTTTGCTTCTCCGCGCAGGCGGCCAAAAAGTCCGGGCTTCGGCTCTTCAAGCACTTCGATTTCTGCGTCCTCCGGTGCGACGCCGAGTTGGTCGAGTGCGAGGGTCTTTGCATCTTCCACCGTTGCGGCAGTGATCGTTACCCATTCCATATTGTGCTCCTTTGTTCTGAATTACGAATGTGTCGAAGTGTGGGACAGTTGTGGTATTACTCTCACCGCTGCGGTGGTTTTGGTCGCTTCGGTGGTCCGTCGTTGCGTGGTGTGGTTGGTCGATTCGGTGCGTTCTTTGTGTTCTTCGGTTGCGTCACTCGCTTGCTTGGGAACTGTTCTGTTTGGCCCGTTTTTTCTGACTTTTTCGACTTCTTGTCTTCGTCTTCTTTAATCTCACGGGCTTTGGCGCTGGCTTGTTGAGCCTGACGACCGATTGAGTCCTCGCCGCCATAGAAACGTTTCGTGATGTAGGCCTGCTGGCCGATGCGCACGACTGCCTGCACGACGTAGTAGACGATCAAGCCCGTCGGCAACACAATCTGGAAGACGGCGAACGCGACCGGCATGTATTGCAAGATCTTTTGCTGGCTAGCCGACATCGTCGGGCTGACCGTCCGCGACGCCACCATTCGCTGTTGCACGAAATAGAGCAGAGCCAATCCGGCTACGAGACCGCCGTAAAGAAGTCCGCGCGCGAAATTTTCTTGCATCACGTTGATTGGGTGCACGGCGAGGTCAAGACCAATCGAGCGCATCTCGGTCTTGCCGGCGAGCGACTGGTACAACTCTGAACCCTTGTCGAGATGAAGCGGCTCGAACCCCGTCGACCCCTCGGGTTTGTTGGTGAGCCCAGTGAGCAGGCGGAACATGATGATGAACACCGGCATCTGCGCCAGAATCGGCAGGCAGGAGGCCAGGGGGTTCACCTTGTGCTCCTGGTAGAGCTTCATCATCGCTTCGTTCATGCCTTGACGATCACCCTTGAACTCGATCTGCAGACGGCGCAGTTCGGGCTGCAAACGCTGCATTTCGAGCATCCCGCGGGTGCTCTTCAGGGTGAGTGGCGTGATCACGATCATGACGATGACGGCCATCGCACCGATGGCGATCGAGTAGTCGTTACTCCAGGAGTAGATCCAAGCAATCAGCCAGCCGACGCCGTTGAACAGCCAATCAAACATTGCTCGTCTCCTCGTGGTGCGAGTGATTCGGGCAGCAAGCGACCTGCTGCGCATCGAAATGGCGCTCGGGGACGGGGTCGTACCCCGATGGTCCGAACGGCCGGCAGCGCGTCAGCCGTCGGAAGGTCAACCAGCCGCCGCGACCCGCTCCGTGCAGGGTGATGGCGTCATGGGCGTATTCAGAGCAGCTCGGAAAGAACCGGCAGGGGGAGAGGGTGCCAGCCCGCTCCCGTTGGTACCACTCAATTGCTGCCAGCATGCGCCTGGCGGCTCGACCCATCGGACGACGAGACTCACCTTGCGTTATCCCCACGTTGTGGACAACGGACGGTTGATGTGTGACGGTTGTCACAATGGTCTCGAATCCCTGGTGGTGTTGATGATGGTGGAGTTCTGGTTGGCAGGAAGGGCAGCAGTCAACACTCTGTCAAGGGCTATCCCCAGTTGTCCCCAGTCGTTGTCCACAGCAGTCGGTTCAACGGCCAACAAATACCAGCCCGACGGAAGGTGTCCAGAACGCTCGTGCATCAACGCTCGCAACTGACGTCGCAGTTTGTTGCGCACCACTGCCGACCCGATGCGCTTGGGTGTCGAGAACGCCACCCGTACGCCCCCGGCGGCGGCGTCCACCGCCACGCGCAGACCCAGCGACTCGTGACGAGTCATACGAGTGCCTCGAAACGGGGTGAATCCGACGCGGCGAGGTATGCGGCCGATCACGCCGACAAACGGGCGCGACCCTTGGCGCGGCGCGACTTCAAGACGGCCCGGCCGCCTTTGGTCTTCATCCGCTTGCGGAAACCGTGCTTCTTTGCACGGCGACGCTTATTGGGTTGAAATGTACGTTTCACGCCTCTCTCCTGACGTCACTTTCAAGGCGATTGGAAGCAACGCCTTCAGGCTAGGGCAGTGGGTGGGTGGTCGCAACGCTCATCAAACACCGCTGATGTGATTCGTCGTTTTGACCCCTGTGGAAAACGTGCTACGTTCCCTGCCCCGCCACGTGCGGGTGTCGACGACACACAGCGTTACAGAGTTACACGACTGGAATTCTCCACATGATGTGGGGCTTCCTGTGGATGACGAGGAGATCAACATGACGAACGACGAAACGGCCACACTGGCGCCGACTACTGCTGCGAACGACGGAGAAAATGGTTTGTGGGAACGTGCTGCAGCCGTCTTGCGCCAGCAAGTGTCCGAGGCGGTCTGGTTCTCCACGTTCAGCGACATCATCGTCGAGCGTGACGGCAACGGCAAAGTCGGCGGCACGATGAGCCTCACACTTCGCGTGCCGAACACCTTTGTTCGCGACCGCGTGCTCACCCGCTACATGTCGCTGGTGCGTGACGCGTTGAACGAAGCTGGCGGTTCTGCCCACGAGTTGCACGTCGACGTGCGACCCGTGCCGGCGAGCCCGACGAACACGCTTCCAACCGAGGCGCAAGCATCAACGGTTCCGTTCGTCGCCCCGAACTCGACGGCTCCCGCTGTCGTCAGCAAGACCGGTCGCGGTGCGGCAGTCGGCCTCAACCCGCGCTACACGTTCGACACCTTCGTGAAAGGTGCGTCCAACCAGTTCGCGCTCGCCGCCGCACAACGCGTCGCCGAAACACCGGGACGCTCGTACAACCCGCTTTTCATCTACGGCTCTGCTGGTCTCGGCAAGACGCACCTCTTGCATGCGATCGGGTCGTACGTGCACGAGCACTACCCGAACTACGAAGTTCGCTACGTGTCAACCGAAACGTTCCTCAACGAGTACGTCGACGGCATTCGCAACAACACGATCAGTGCGTTCAAACGGCGCTACCGAGAGGTCGATGTGTTGCTCATCGACGACATCCAGTTCATGGAAGGCAAAGAAGGTCTCCAAGAGGAGTTCTTCCACACCTTCAACTCCTTGCACGGCTCAAGCAAGCAAATCGTCATCTCGAGCGACCGTGTACCTGACGCGATTCCGACGCTCGAAGACCGACTGCGCGGTCGGTTCCGTTGGGGTCTCATCACTGACATCCAGCCGCCCGACGTGGAAACACGTCTGGCCATCTTGCGCAACAAGGCCGAGCGTGAACACCTCGACGCAGCACCTGAGGTGCTCGAGTTCATCGCGTCGAGCGTTACCACGAACATCCGCGAACTCGAAGGCGCACTCGTTCGCGTCGCGGCCTACGCATCGCTCAACAAGACCCAGATCGATGTCGATCTGGCCCGCGAGCTGCTAGTCGACCTGGTGTCACGCAGGGTGGGCAAGCAGCGCAGTGCCGAGCAGCTCCTCTCGGAGATCTGCGACTACCTCGGCGTCAGCGTCGAGGCGGTGCGCGGCCGCAGCCGCCAGCGCCCGATTGTCGGTGCACGCCAAACGGCGATGTACGTCATCCGTGAACTCACTGACTTGTCATACCCGGCCATCGCCCGGTTGTTCGGCGGACGCGACCACACGACGGTGATCCACGCCGTGGAAAA
>JBDKEO010000175.1:0-5625 GCA_039795205.1 Actinomycetota bacterium | reverse complement strand
ACCACCCTTCAGGGTGAATGTTTGCCAGCCGCCTTCAGATGCTGCGAGTAATGACGTCACGAGTGTGTTCTCCGCTTGAAACAGGGGACCGATGGGATGTCGACCCGATAAATGTGTCTGGAGAAGTGTAGAGAATCCGAGCGTGCGGGGGCGAAACCCCCTCTATGCAGGGCAGGGTTTTCCTCCCATGTGATGGCCAGAACTAGCGTGAGGTCGGTCGTTATGTCCGCAACCCCGGTTTCCCCCACTGCACTTCGCGCTCCTGTGACGGCGACTGCCAAGACTCGCAAGCGCCGACCTTTCCTTCTCGACCTCTATTCCACGGCGGTCGGCAAGAAGTATGCGATGGCCATTTCGGGTATCGCGATGATGGGTTTCGTCCTCTTCCACATGGTGGGAAACCTGAAGATGTACCAGGGCGAGGAAGCGTTGAACAACTACGCGGCCTTCCTCAAAGAGTTGCTCTATCCGCTTGCCCCGAAGGGCTCGGTGCTGTGGATCCTTCGTGCGCTTTTGTTCGGCATGCTCGTTCTACACCTGCACTCTGCGTGGTCGCTCACGCGACTCAACCGTCGTGCCCGTGCGGTGCGCTATCAAGGTCCGCGCGACTATCAAGTAGCCAACTTCGCGAGTCGCACCATGCGCTGGACGGGCGTCATCGTCTTCATGTACCTGGTGTGGCATTTGCTCGATTTGACCTTTGGAGTGGTCAACGGCGCAGAGGGTGTGTTCACGCGTGAAGAGGTGTACGACAACGTGGTGCGCAGCTTCGATCGACCGTTGGTCTCGGGTTTCTACATCGTGGCCAACATCCTCCTCGGCATTCACCTGTTCCATGGCGTGTGGAGCATCTTCCAGTCACTGGGCTGGAACAACCCGCGCTTCAATTCATGGCGTAGAGGACTCGCCGCGGGGTTCGCTGCCGTCGTCGTGGTGGGCAACGTCTCATTTCCCGTCGCCGTGCTCGCAGGAATCGTGGGGTAACCGATGAAACTCGAATCGAAGATTCCCGCCGGTGTGTTGTCCGACAAATGGGACAACTACAAGGCGAACGCCAAGTTGGTGAATCCCAACAACAAGCGCAAGTTCAAGGTGATCGTGGTGGGCACGGGTCTCGCCGGTGCATCTGCCGCAGCGACGCTCGCAGAACTCGGCTATCAGGTCGATGCCTTCACCTTCCATGACTCTCCGCGTCGCGCACACTCGATTGCCGCGCAGGGCGGCATCAACGCAGCGAAGAACTACCAAGGCGACGGCGACTCGATCCATCGCTTGTTCATGGACACGATCAAGGGTGGCGACTTCCGCTCACGCGAAGGAAACGTCTACCGATTGGCTCAGGTGTCGGTCGACATCATCGACCAGATGGTGGCCCAGGGCGTGCCGTTCGCTCGCGAGTACGGCGGCTTGCTCGACAATCGCAGTTTCGGTGGTGCGCAGGTCAGCCGCACGTTCTACGCCCGTGGTCAAACTGGTCAGCAGTTGTTGCTCGGCGCCTATCAGCAGTTGGCTCGGCAGATCGGCCTCGGCGGTGTGCGGTTGTTCAACCGCAGTGAACTCGTCGATGTGGTCGTGGTCGATGGCCGTTGCGCGGGCATCGTCACGCGCGATCTACTGACGGGCGAAATCACGTCGCATGCGGCGCACGCAGTGGTGCTCGCCACGGGTGGTTACGGCAACGTCTTCTTCCTCTCGACGAACGCGATGAACTCCAACGTCACTGCGGCGTGGCGTGCACATCGGAAGGGCGCGTTCTTCGCCAACCCGTGCTACACGCAAATCCACCCGACCTGCATTCCGCAGAGTGACGAGTTCCAGTCGAAGCTCACCCTGATGAGCGAGTCATTGCGCAATGACGGTCGTGTGTGGGTGCCGAAGAACATCGACGAGAAGCGACCGGTCGACCAGATCCCCGAGTCGGATCGCGACTACTACCTCGAGCGGCTCTACCCGAGCTACGGCAACTTGGCGCCGCGAGACATCTCGTCGCGTGCCGCCAAGCGCCTGGTGGACAAGGGTCATGGCGTCGGACCTCTGAAGAATGGTGTCTACCTCGACTTCTCGGCGGCGATCGATCGTCTTGGTCGTGATGTGGTGGAGGAGCGCTACGGCAATCTCTTCGAGATGTACGAGCGGATCGCCGGAGAAGATCCGTACAAGACGCCGATGCGCATCTATCCCGCCACGCACTACACGATGGGCGGGCTGTGGGTCGACTACGAGCTCGCCACCACCATTCCCGGTTTGTACGCAGCGGGAGAAGCCAACTTCTCCGATCACGGCGCCAACCGCCTCGGTGCTTCTGCGCTGATGCAAGGTCTCGCTGATGGTTACTTCGTCTTGCCGTACACCATCTCCAATGGTCTCGCCCCGCTGCTTGGTAAGTCGATCCCGGGTACCGATCACCCGGCGTTCAAGGAAGCGGAGAACGAAGTCAAGGCGCGCTACTCAGGTTACGTGCACAAGAACGGAACGCGCTCACCCGATTGGTTCCATCGCGAACTCGGCAAGATCATTTGGGATTACTGCGGCATGGAGCGGTCGAAGGAAGGCCTGGAGAAAGCGCTCGGCGAGTTGCCGGCCTTGTACGAGGAATTCAAGACCGACCTACGCGTGACCGGCACCGACGAGGGTGTCAACCAGACGCTCGAGAAGGCGGGCCGCGTGGACGACTTCTTCCAACTGGGCATGCAGATGTGCCAGGACGCCCTCACTCGTGAAGAGAGTTGCGGCGCGCACTTGCGCGTTGAGCACCAGACGGAGGAAGGCGAGGCAGAGCGCGATGACGACAAGTTCTGTCACGTTGCTGCGTGGGAATGGACGGGCGAGCCGATGAACCCGACCCGCCATGTCGAGGAACTCGTGTTCGAGAACGCACAGTTGGCGACGAGGAGTTACAAGTGAGCCACCTCAACAATCTCACGCTCAAGGTGTGGCGTCAGGACGGACCGCAGGATGCAGGTCGTTTCGAGACGCACCAGATCGATCAGATCAGCGACGAAGCATCGTTCCTGGAAATGTTGGACGTGCTCAATGAGAAGCTCGTCACCGAAGGCAAGGACGCGGTCGTCTTCGACCACGATTGCCGCGAGGGAATCTGTGGAACGTGCTCGTTGATGATCAACGGCGTCGCACACGGTCCAAAGCGCGCCACCACCACGTGCCAGTTGCACATGCGTTCCTTCCAGAGTGGCGACACGATCGTCATCGAGCCGTGGCGGGCTACGGCATTCCCGATCATCAAGGACCTGATGGTCGATCGCTCGGCGTTCGACCGCATCGTTGAGTCGGGCGGATACATCACCGCGCCTACCGGTGGTGCTCCTGATGCCAACCTGATCCCGATTCCGAAGCCCGTTGCCGATGCTGCAATGGACTCGGCTCAGTGCATCGGGTGTGGCGCATGCGTTGCCGCGTGTCCGAACGGTGCGGCCAACCTGTTCACGGGTGCGAAGATCGCACACCTCAATTTGCTGCCACAGGGCCAGGCCGAGCGCTTCAAGCGTACCGAGGCGATGGTGGAGACGATGGACGAGTTCTTCGGCTCATGCACCAACCATGGCGAATGCTCTGCTGCTTGCCCGAAGGAAATCTCGATCGACGTGATCGCGCTGATGAACAAGGACTATCGCGCCTCGAAGTTCAAGAATCGCAAGGAGCTCAGCCGCGGCTAGCCCGTGGCGACCGAATGCTTTCCAACCTCGCCTCGTGGGTGCAGGACGTCATCGAGCAACTCGGTTACCTCGGCGTCGCGCTGCTCGTCATTCTCGAGAACCTCTTCCCGCCGATTCCCTCCGAGATCGTGTTGCCGTTCGCTGGTTTCGTCGCCCAGCGCGGTGATGCATCGGTATGGGGAATGCTCGTTGCGGCCACCGTCGGATCGGTGTTCGGTGCGTGGATTCTTTACGGCGTATCGGCGTTGATCGGCCCGGAACGCCTCCGTGGGTTCATCGTGCGGTATGGCAAATGGTTCCAGGTGAAGGAGTCCGACTTGCACCGTGCGGAGCGCTGGTTTGACGAACGAGCCACAGCCGCGGTGTTGATCGGTCGGTGTGTACCGATCATCCGCTCGATCGTCTCGATTCCTGCAGGATTCCGCCGAATGAAGATCGTCCCGTTCACGATCCTCACTGCGATCGGCAGCTTCGCGTGGAACCTTGGACTCATTGGTGCAGGCGCGATCCTCGGCGATCAGTGGGACAGAGTGGAGAGCTATGTCGGTGTGTTCCAGTGGATCGTGGTGCTGGCGATCCTTTTCTTCCTCCTGCGCTTCATCGTCAGCAGGGTGAAGAGGCGAAAGGCCGGTTGATTCGTCGCCTAACCTTGGCAACGTGAACACCTTCATGTTGCTGGCCGCCGAAACCGGTCGCGACAGGATCGAATCGTGGTTCCGCACCGAATTCGTCGTCATCGTGATGACGATCTCGGGTGGCTACGTGTTGTCCAGGCTCATCGCCTTCCTCGCCGGCACCCAGATCCAGTCGGCGCGCCAGCGCAGTTCGACGCTCACCGACCTGCAGACGGCAACGGTGGGAGCTCATCGTGCAGCCGCGTTCGGCGCCTTGCGGTGGGGACTCAACTTCACGATCATCGCGGTGGTCACCGCGGTGGTGTTGATCAGGCTCAACCTGCCGTCGTCTGCACTCGTCTTCATCGGCTCGGTGGCTGGTGCCGGGCTCGGTTTCGGCGCTCAACAGATGGTCGGTGACGTCATCGCCGGCGTGTACATCATCTCGGAGCGTCAGTTCGGTGTGGGCGACATCGTGCGTGTCGGACCACTGGGCATCGTCGGCTGGGTGGAAGGTCGCGTCGAGGAAGTCACCTTGCGTGTGACCAAGGTGCGCACGTTCGATGGTGATCTCGTCAGCGTCGCCAACGGTGTGTTACGACACAACGTGAACATGTCACGTGACTGGTCACGCGTTCTCGTCACCGTGCCCGTGCCGCGAACGCAAGACATCGACAAGGCGGTGGCGACGATCAACCAGGTCTGCGCCGAGATGGGGCGCGATCCCAAGTTCACCCCACTGCTCACCGAAACGCCGACGGTGACCGGCCTCGAGGAGATCACCGACGACAATCACGTGGTACGTATCGCGGGTAGGTCGTTGCCCGTGCAGCAATGGAAGGTGGAGCGTGAACTCCGTCTGCGCATCGCGTCCGCACTCAAGTTATCGGAGACGCCATCGTGAAGTTCTGGCGCCGACCTCGCAACACCACGATCTTTGCCATCGTGATCTTCTTGGTCTCGTTCGGGTTCTGGCTCAATCAGCCGCAGCCGGAGCGCACCTTCTACCAAGCTCCGGACGTCAGCTGGGTGATCGTGACCACGACGATTGCGCCCGCACCAGAGACGACTTTGCCATCGGACACCACGATCTCACCAGAAACCTTGCCGCCTGAAACTGTGCCAACGGACACCGTGCCGATGGACGGTGTCGTGGACACCACCGTCGTGCCGACCAGCGCGCCTTAGGCGGTATCGACGACGAGAAAGGCTTCGGCCAGTTGTCCGTCGGAAAAGCCTGCTGCCTTGCCAATGGTCTCGGCCCATTGCATGACTCGATGGTGGAGCGCTTCGACATCTTGATGTTGACTCTCGTGACAGAGCAATGCTTCGATCTT
>JBDKEO010000116.1:0-2771 GCA_039795205.1 Actinomycetota bacterium | reverse complement strand
GCCTCAGTAACGCCGGTCAGTTCTTGACGGTGGCGGCCTGCCACAACATGCGCGCAGTCACGATGAACACAAGGACGGCGAACAGTGAATTCGATGTTTGAGCACTGATCGAGTTCGACACGATCGCCCCCACGGGCGCCATCACCACACCCGCGCACCCGAGCGCCAATGCCGCCCGAAAGTCGACGAGAACATTCGAACGATTACGCATCGTGCCAACGAGGGATGTGGGCAAGATGACGGCAATCGCAGTTCCCTTGGAAATCACCGATGGGATGCCGAAGACCACGGTCAGAATCGGCACGAGCAGGATTCCACCACCGATGCCAAGCAGCGTGGCGACTGATGCAACGACCAGTCCGATCAGCGTGATGATCACTGCAGTGAACACGGTGAGCTCACTACGACCGTCGCCGGAGATCTCGAAGAGCAAACGAACTGCCGCAATCAAGAGCGGCACCGCAAAGGCGATCGCAAGGGCACGGCGTGACAGACGAGTGAGAAGTGACGTGCCCACGAAAGCACCGAAAACTGAGCCCAGCGAAAGCAAACCGACCACGGGCCAATCAACGGTGTCATTGACCACATAAGTGACGAGACCAGACACGGCCATCGGCAACATCGCGGCAAGAGAGGTTGCGTGTGCTCGACGGCTGTCGAACTTGGCAATGAACAACAGCCCAGGAACCATCAGAATCCCACCGCCAATACCGAACAAACCAGACATGAATCCCGTGGTCATGCCGAGCACCACCATCAACGTCCAACGACTGCGATTCATGTGGCTACTTCCACTGGCTGTGCAGTAATTCGGACACCGTCACCACGGCGTCCGCGTGTGTCTGGGCCTGCGTCGCATCGAGCGTCGGGCCGAGCTCCACGATCATCGTCATTCCGCGCGGGTGTGCGCGACGCTGCCAGGTTCCGGCCACGCCGGTGTAGGTGCCGCCGGTGATTCGTTTCATCGGCAATCCCGTCAGCGATGCATATGTACGGCGCAGCCTGCCTTCGAGACCTGTCGACGGCGAGATGACGTTGAGATCTTGGTGGTACCAAATACCGAACACGGGCTTGATGCGACGGACGAACTCGACCATCGCCTTCGTCTCGGGTTCCGATGCACGTGACGGCCCCGAGTACTGCCAGTAACCCTTGCGTCCGAGTGGCGCCCATTGGTACGGGAAGTTGCGGTTCAAGTCCACCCGGTTGGCGTTTCCGCGCAAGTTCATCGCCACGCCGTCGGGGTTCATGTTCGGCACGATCCACCACTCCACGCCACTTGGCGGCGCCATGCGCTCGAGCAAGTCGGTGATGGCAAGTCCTGCTTCTTCACGGCCGTGAATCACACCCACGATCAGCACGGGAATTCCGCGGCCGATGCGAATCGCTTCGATCTCCCGTCCTTGGATAGACGTGCCAATCACCTCGCGACGCACGTTCGACGATCGATCGTCGGCCGCACCGGTGGTGGCGAGCACGACGAGACATGCTGCGATCAACCGGCGCAGGCAATGCCTCCGGCAATGACATACGTGTTGGTGACGTCGTACAACACCACCGACTGACCGGGTGCAATGCGCCGCTGCGATTCCAACCAGCGGACGGCAACTCGACCATTCTCGAGTGGCACTGCCACGGCCGGCTTCGCCTCACCGTGTGCACTCGATTGCACGAGCACGTCACCTACACGCGACAGACGCTCGATGTCCCTGTGGTGTGCCCACACGACATCGGTCATTTCGAGTGCGTCGCACAACAACTCACGCTCATCACCCACACGCACGAGTGGCACGCGCGGATCCACGTCCACCACGTACTGCTTCGGCGAACCACCGGCAAGACCGAGGCCCTTGCGTTGACCGATCGTCACCAACTCCACCGCTTCCACTCGTCCGGTCTCGTTGCCATCTGCATCCACGACAGGTGCACTCCGAAACTCGATGCGCTTGCCGAGGAACGTCTCGCGTCCACCCGTCTTGCTGATGAAGCACACGTCCTGACTGTCGGGCTTGGCTGCCGTGCGCAAACCGAGGCGCGTGGCACGCTCACGTACGTCGGCCTTGGTCATGCCGCCGACGGGAAACAACGTGTAACCCAGTTCGCGCTCGTCCAACATGTGCACCACGTAGCTCTGGTCCTTTGCGGCGTCTGCACCGCGCGTCACACGCAACAGCCCGTCGTCGTCCGGTTCGATACGCGCATGATGACCGGTGGCCACGGCGTCGAAGCCGAGCAGTCGTGCGCGCTCGCTCAGGCGTTCGAACTTGAGGTGACGGTTGCACTCGATGCACGGGTTCGGCGTCAAGCCATCCACGTGCGCCGCCACGTACGGGTTCACCACCTTGGCATCGAAGTCGTCGGAGAAGTTGAACACCAGGTGGTCGATTCCGAGTTGCTGTGCCACGCGTCGGGCGTCATCCACGTCGGACACCGAGCAGCATCCCGTGTCGCTCTCACCACCCCACAGACGCATGGTCACGCCCACCACCTCGTGGCCCTGAGCGATCAGTTCGGCCGCGGCGACGGACGAATCCACGCCACCGGACATCGCGACCAACACCTTCATGACATCAAGGCTACGGGCGCAATCACGGGCCCGAGTGGCTTCAGCGCGCGCGGAGGCGCAACACCGCACTCGACACCACGTCGATCGCGCGATCGATGTCGTCGTGCGTGGTGGTGTGGCCGATACTCATGCGCAGCGCACCGCGGATGAGCGAGTTGGACACGCCCATTGCCGACAGCACGTGCGACGGCGACATGGCACCGCT
>JBDKEO010000102.1:0-5006 GCA_039795205.1 Actinomycetota bacterium | reverse complement strand
TGCGAATCGCAATCCTCATCGGGCTCGCCGTGCTGTTGCGCGAGATGCAGTGGCGAGATTCGCGCGCGTGGCGTGCCGCCACTGGCGTCTTGCTCATTGCCACCGTGGCGACAGTGTCGGTATCTGGCCATGCGATCACCCAGGGTTCGGTAGTCGTCAGCGTGGCGCTCGACGTCGTGCATTTCTCCACGGTCGGGTTATGGCTGGGCGGTCTGGCAACGATCGCCATCGATCGCACGACCTGGCTCGGGGACGGGCGCACGGGGACGATCGAGCGTTTTTCGAAGATGTCCGGTGTCGCGGTTCCCGTGATCGTGGCGACGGGAGTTGCCCAGTCGGTGATGATCCTTGACTCGCCCGCTGACTTGTTCGAGTACCGCTACGGACGTTTGCTCGCCCTCAAGCTGACTTTCGTCGCTGCGCTCGTTCTGCTCGGAGCAGTCTCACGACGAATTCTTCGGCGTGTCGGCTCGACACAACTTGGACCGAGCATTGCGATCGAAGCAGTGTTGGGCGCCGTGATCATTGCGGTCACGGCAGTGCTCACCGGTGTTCCACCTTCTCAAGCAAGCACCATCGAACCGTTCGCCGAAACGCTCGTGCGGGGTGAGGTGATTGCAGATGTCACGATTTCGCCTGCTCGTGTGGGATCGACCGAGGTACACGTGTTGCTCAACTCGCCCGGAGGTTCGTTGAGCAGAATCAAACTTGTCGCCGTGCGGGCATCCCTGGACAGTCGCGGTGTGCCGCCAAATGCGATGGATCTGAAGGAAGTGGGGCCAAACCACTGGTCGGGGAGTTTCACGTTTGCCTTTGCCGGAGAGTGGCGCCTCGACGTGGTGGCCGAGCCCCAGCCAGGTCGAACCGTGCTCTACCGATTCACCGTGCCGATCGCCGAGTGATGTCGAGCATCACGAGGTGGTGTCCGACACCGGTGGCATCATCCATGAACTGGTCACCCACGACGGTGAACCCATTCTTTTCGTAGAAGCGAATCGCTGTATCGCGGGCACGCGCCCACACGAACCGCGACCCCGCGTCGATTGCGCGATCGATACCGGCATGCAGGAGCACACCGCCGATTCCCGAGCTTTGGTGCGCCTTTGCCACCGCCATGCCCCGTAGTTGTGTCGCTGGGGCTTCTGGTTCGAGTCCCCACGGTCTGGGCAACCACGTCGACGTAGCGATCACCTCACCTTCGCGGATCGCCGCCAAGTGCACGACATCGGCATCGTCGTCCTCGGGGTAGCGGGGGTTCTGGGAAGGTGTTCCGTCTCGCAACACGGCCATGCGTAGACCGAGGATGTCGTTCACCCGTACTTGTCGGATCTCCACGTCACCACTCATCGGCGAGTCAGGATACGAGTTCGGAGATCTCAATCACGCGTGATGACAGTCGATGGGCCTCGGCCATGTCGTGGGTGACATGAACGACGGTGGTGCCACGGCGATCGAAGAGTGCAATCAGATCGTCCAGGAGCCGATCATGGAGTGCCTCGTCGAGTCCGGTGAGCGGTTCATCCAGCAACAAAACGGTGGGATTGGCCGCAAGCGATCGTGCGACGGCCACTCGCTTCTGTTCACCTCCCGAGAGCGAGGTCACCGCGCGCTGAGTGAAACCGGCGAGACCAACGAGATCGAGCATTTCCCTGACCACTTCCGCGCGGTCACGTCGTCGGGTGACTCTCAGCGAGTAGCCCACGTTGTCGCCGACGGTGAGGTGGGGAAACAGTTGGTTGTCCTGAAACACCATGCCCACCTGCCGCAAATGGGGCGGGGTCGACGTCACATCCTCACCGTTGATGATCACCTCGCCAGTCGACGGACGCTCGATCCCTGCGATTACTCGCAGCAACGTGGATTTTCCCGATCCACTCGGGCCCACGAGCGAGACTCGCTCACCACGTTCTACGGCCAAGTTGACGCCGCGGAGGAATGGTTTCCCGTCGTATTCGACGCCGATGTCGCGAAGTTCGAGCATCATCGCTGATCACCCACCCTGCCTCGGTCGAGCAGTGCTACCGCTCCGATGCATACGACGATCAACAGGCTCGCCATCGCATATGCGCCGAGTTGGTTGACATCACCGGGTCGACCGAGCAGTCGGTCGATCGCCACGGGCATCGTTTCGGAAGAGCGACGGGTGAGGAAACTCGTGGCACCGAACTCGCCGACGGAAACGGCGAATGACATCGCGGCAGCGGCAAGAACAGCTGGTCGGACGAGCGGCCACTGCACACTCCACCACGATCGCGCCGGCGAGGCGCCGAGGGTCGCTGCAGCATGCCCGAGACCTGGTGGAACTGCGGCAACGACGGGAGTGATCGTCCGCACAACTATGGGAAGTGCCACGAGCGAGTGGGCGATCGGTGTGATCAGCCACCATGAACGCAAGTCGAATGGCGGCGTGTCGAAGGTGACGATGAGTGCAAGACCGAGCGTCACGGACGAGACCGTGAGCGTCGTCGCTGAGGCGGTCTCGAGAATGCGTAGACGGCGGTGGACGATGGTGTGAGCGACGCCGTAACCGATGGTGACGGTGAGAAGTGCGGCAGTTGCCGCATATTCGAGCGATTGGACGACCGCATCGCCGAACCGACCCGTGAACACTTGCTCCCAGCCCGCCCAACTGAATGAGCCGTCGACGACGAGGGATCGCATGAACACGACGAGGAGTGGAGCTAAGACTGCAACGGCGTAGATCGAGGCCAGTGGAGCGACTAGCCGATTGGTGCGACGTTGTGTTGCGACCTGGCCGAGGGCGAACTGTCGTGATCCACCGAGGCGAGAGATGAAGAGCGCCGCGAACGCGAGAAAGATCATCTGCAGGATGCCGAGGCCGATAGCCGTGCTGATGTCGCCGAGCGCGACTGCGCGCAGATAGATCTCCGTCTCGACCGTGGCGAGTCGCGGTCCTCCGAGGATGCGCACCACGCCGTACGAAGTGAAGCAGAACAGAAAGGTAATGCCCAGAGCCGACACGAGTGCTCGACGAATCAGCGGAACGGTGATGGTGCGAAAGGCGACGAATGGAGATGCGCCGAGTGAGTGCGCTGCGTAGAGGAGCGAGTCGGGCAATGCTGCCCATGCAGGTCCGACGACTCGCACGAACACCGCCAAGTTGAAGTACGTGTGCGCGGCGATCACCGCAATGGCGGTGTAGTGCACATTGCTCGGCAAGATCGCAAGGAGTGCGACCCCGACCACCACGGTGGGCAGGAGGAACGGCAGCGTCAACAGCGCCACCAAGGCTCGCCGACCTCGGAAGTCATGGCGTGCAATGAGCCATGTCGCTGGCATTGCCACGAGCATCGTGGTCATGGTGCTCGCCATTGCTTGCCAGGTGGTGAACCACCACACGTCACTGCTGAATGCCTTCCCGAACACTCGGCCCATGTCGCCCAGGGTGAGTCCGTCAACGGTCAATACCACGAGTGGCAACGCAAAGAACACGCCGACGAGCGCAGCTGCAGGCAGCCACGTGACTCGGGCTACCCGCTCGTACGGTACGTAGGCCGTCACCTAAAGATCGAATCCCACTCGTCGAGCCAGGTCATGCGGTTGGCTGCGATCGTTGTAGGCGGCATCGAGCGCACGTTGGTCGGTCGAGCCGAATGCGTAGAGAACACCTCGGGCAGGCTCACGCTTGGGTTCACCGGATACACGAACTGCGTGAGAGGAAGGTCGTTCTGGAACTTCTCATCGATCAAAAAGTCGATCAGCTGCTCTGCTTCGCGCTGATGCTTCGTGCCACGCAACACTCCCGCGTACTCCACCTGTCGGAAGCATGTGTCGACCGCGACTGCCGTTGGCGCCACCGTTACCGGTGGTTCGGCGAAGAGCACTTCGGCCGGAGGGCTCGACCCGTAACTCACGACGATGGGTCGCGGGCCGTTTCCCGACGAACCAGAGAACTCCGTGTAGTACGCCTCCGTCCAACCACTCGTCACGAGCACGTCGTTGTCACGGAGTGACTGCCAGTACGTGCGCCAGCCGCCTTCCCCGAACTCGTCGATCGTGGCTAGTAAGAACGCAAAACCAGGTGACGACTCGAGTGGGCTCTGCACTACGAGCAGGCCTTCGTATTGCGGCTCGACGAGATCCTGCAGTGTTGCAGGTGGCTCGATTCCTCGGGAGGCAAACCAATCGATGTCGTAGTTGATGCAGACATCGCCGGTATCGACGGGCGTCACCTCATTGGAGGGAACTCCATCGAGCAACGATTGATCGATCGATTCCAATAGTGGTGATTCGTACGGTTCGAAGACGTCGGCTTCGAGTGCGCGGGACAGCAGTGTGTTGTCCACGCCCCACATCACGTCACCTTCAGGATTACCGCTCGTCAGTGTGGCCTTCGTCACCATTGCGCCCGCGTCTCCCGCCGCGATCACCTTGACTGCGATGCCAGTCTCGGCAGTGAACTCATCGAAGATTCCTTCACTGGGGGTGAACGACTCGTGCGCGAGGATCGTGAGGGTCACGCTCTCGGTGCCCGTGCCGCAGCCCGCCGAAAGCATCAACGCTCCGACGAGTGATGTAATGACGAGTAGTCGCTTCACGAACTTTCCTTTCCAGATAGGTGGGCATGAGGCTGGATGACGAAGAGGTGTCCCGAACTCACTTCGATCGTGGCGCTGTTTCCAACCAGCTCGTTGCTCACGCCGCGGGTGGAATGGCTCTCGAGGTCTTCGTCCTGTAGCGACCAACGCAATCCGGTGGTGGTGATGCCGCGTGCCACGCCGTTCGTCGCCACGAGTCCAACGAGCGAGTTCGGTTCACCCGAGATCGTTGCCAACTCTGGTCCGTTCAGAACACGCACGCGGGCCGAGTCCCACATGGTGTGCACTTCGCAGCCATTCAGGATCGGGTGGGTCAATGCCGAGAGCACGCCAAGTTGGTGATCGAGACGCCCACCGCCGGCAGTGATCAGCGTGATCGCAGTGGCTCCTAGAGTGCGCGCAAAGAGAATCGCCAACTCGGTGTCCACCTGATCCTTGTCATGGGGA
>JBDKEO010000075.1:0-4248 GCA_039795205.1 Actinomycetota bacterium | reverse complement strand
TGGGTCATTTACAAGAGCGCGCGGACGATTTTTTTCAACTTGTAACCAGCGTTGATTACCCTCTGTGACCAATGACCACCGACTCGCTTCCAGCGTGGCCAAAGCACGGGGAGAGCGATCGCCCGCTGGTCATGGCGCATCGCGGCGCATCGAAAGTGGAGCGGGAAAACACAACGGTGGCATTTCGTCGCGCTGCTGAATTGCGGTCCGACGGGGTGGAACTCGACGTGCGCTTGTGCGCATCGGGCGATTTGGTGGTGCACCACAATCCCACGCTCACCGACGGTCGCGCGCTGCTCGATCTCACCAAGTCGCAGTTGCCCGAGCACATTCCCACGCTTGGTGAATCGCTCGATGCGTGCGCCGGTATGTGGGTCAACATCGAGATCAAGAACGATCCCGATGAGCCCGATTACGACGAGACCGATCGCGTGGCCCATCTCGTTGCCGATCTGCTCACCCGTCGCGGCGAGTCCCCGCGCTGGCTGATCTCGTCGTTTCGTCGCGAGACGGTGGATGTGATGCGGCGCTTGGCGCCGAACGTGGCCACTGCCTGGCTCACCGTCGACGTGGCAGACGCAGAGGCGTTGGCCGAGTCGCTCGTGGCCTCGGGGCATGCAGCCTTGCATCCGTGGGTGGGCTCGCTCACACGCGAAACCGTGCAGGCCATGCACGCGCGCGGGCTCGCGGTCAACGTGTGGACGTGTGACGATCCCGATCGCATGCGTGAGCTTGCCGAGTGGGGAATCGACGGCATCTGCACCAACGTGCCCGATGTGGCACGCGAGGTACTCGGGTTGTCTCCGCACACCCCTCGTCTAGATTGACCATTGCATCACGAAATACCTCGTAAGAGGTAGCGGCAACCGAGCAACCAAGCCACGGTGCCTCCCAATAGGGGATGCGGCGCGACGAGCGCAAAAGAAATGGTGCTCGTGGCGTCTCCAACCAAGAAGGGAGACGAACATGAAATTCGGGCGAAAGCAGAACCACGTAGCGAGTCCGTCGCACGTATGGAGACGCGAACCAGCAGCTGCAGCAGTCGGTGTGGACCCCGCCGAGCAATGCCCGCTGTGCGGTCGCAATGCCGTGTGGCAGTGGTGGAAGACCTCGCAGGAGGGCGAAGTCACTCATCAGATCCCGCTCTGTGACTCACATCAAGACGAACTGAAGCTCAACGAGGATGGAAGCTGGCTGCACGGCAGGTCAGGAGTTGGCGTCTTTCCGCGAATCATGACCGCGGATGATGTTCGAGCATTTCTCGGGTATCGGCACTGGATCCCGGCTGGTCGCGGATGGAAGTCCACTACACAGATTCGTTTTTCGGATCGAAGCGACAACCACCTGCTCGAGATCTTGAAGAAGTTGTGTGTGCTCAAACGCAGCAGTCACTTCTCAGGTTGGGAAGTGCGCGATCACATCGAGTGGGTGATCTTTCGCAGCCCCACTCAGTGGGAGTCGGTCATCACGTCGAAATGGGACCAGGGAACTAGTCGAACTAGTCGACGAGTCGAGGACGCACCAGCTTCAACACCTCGGGGCAGTGCGTGATCTCGAGCGACGTGGTGTCGCCGAGGTAGTCGCCGTCGAGTTGGTACGGGAACGGCGCAGGAAACTCGATCTTCACGCGCTCCACATCGGTAGCGATGTCGATGCCTGAGGTGGCGGCCACACCGTCGGTGCGCAGTGCGCGGTACAGCGTGCGCAGCATCAGCGGCGAGGTCATCTTGCGGAACGTCACCACGACGAGCTTCTTCTCGAGCGCGGCAGCGGCCGACAGGTTGATCGGGTACTTGCCCACGTAGGTGTACGGGTTGGTGTTCAGCACCACGGTGAAGTACCCGTTCGGAATCTTGCGGCCGTCCACGTCCAAGGTGAAGTGCGGGTACTTGCGGTCGTACAGCATGAACCACTGGCGCAATGCTGAATAGGCGAAGAGTGGCTGACCGATGAAGCGCTTGAACGACGGACGACGCTCCACTTGCTCCACCACTGCAGCGTCGTAACCGATGCCTGCGTGGAAGGTGAAGTAGCGACCGTTGGCTTGCCCGAGGCTGACGCGCTCGATCTCGTCGCGTTCGATACCGCCGAGCAGCTGCGTGAGCGCCACCATCGGATCGTTCGACATGCCAAGCGAGCGCACGAACACGTTGGTCGATCCGCCGGGCAGCATGGCCAGTGCGGTGTCGCTGCCAGCCAAGCCCGTGGCCACTTCGTTCAAGGTGCCGTCGCCGCCGAATGCGAATACGGCATCGAGTCCGCGGGCGGCCGCGTCCTTGGCAAAACGGGTGGCGTGTCCGCGCTCATTGGTTTCCACCACCTGCACGTCGTGGTGCCGAGCCAGATGCTGGTGCACGTAGACGGTGTTACGGGGGTTCACCGACGAGGCGAACGAGTTGACGATCAACAGGATTCGCACGGTTGCACAAGCCTACCGAGGGGCGGGAAATCCTCGAGAGAAAGCGTTACCCGGGTTGGGTGGCTGACGAACCCGTCGGTAACAATGGGGGTCATGAATATCGTCGTGTGCGTCAAGCAAATTCCCGATCCGGCAACGCCGGGAGCCTTGGATGGCTCGACCAACGCGCTGAAGCGCGAAGGGAAACTCATCCTCGATGAGTCGGATGGTTACGGAGTGGAAATGGCATTGCAGCTCGCAGCCGCCAACGGTGGTGGCGACGTGAGCATCGTGTCGATGGCGCCGAACGGCGAAGTATCGGGCATGCGTACCGCACTTGCCATGGGTGCAGCCAAGGGCATGCTCGTGAGCGATCCCGCACTCGCAGGCTCCGATGCACTTACCACCGCCAAGGTGCTCGCCGCAGCGATCAAGAAGATGGGTTCTGCCGATCTGATCATCGCCGCCACGGAGAGCAGCGACGGTTACACCGGCACCGTGCCGGAGCAGCTCGCCGAAGTGATGGGCTTGCCGTCGGTCACGTTCGCGAAAAAGGTCGAGATCAACGGCTCCACGTTGAAGGCCGATCGTCAGACCGAGTCGGGTTACGACGAAGTCGAGTGTCCGTTGCCCGCCGTCATCAGCGTGACCGCTGGTGTGGTGGAGCCGCGTTACCCGAGCTTCAAGGGCATCATGGCTGCCAAGTCGAAGCCGATCGACACCGTCACCGCTGGTGACCTCGGTGTCACGGCAATGGGTTGGGCCGGTGCCGGTCAGAAGGTGGTGCAGGTCGCGCAGGCAGAAGCCCGCAAGGCCGGCGAGATCGTGGAGGACGACGGCAACGCGTTCAACAAGATCGTGGCGTATCTCGAGAATCTGAAAGTGATCTGAGGAGTCATCATGGCGATCAACAGCATTTGGGTATTCGCACAGGGCGCAGGTGGAGTTCCCACCACCGGCACGCTCGAGTTGCTCACGAAGGCACGCTCACTCACCTCGAACGTCGTTGCGTTCGTCGGTGGTGACGGCGCGTCGCTTGCCGCAGCACTCGGCGAGTACGGCGCCACCAAGGTGTACGCCACTGGCGATCTGGGCGGCAAGCTGCCCGGCCCCGCCGTGTCGGCAGCGATGAAGGCAGTGATCGACGGCGGCGATTCGCCGAGCGTGATCTTCTTCCCGCAGAACTACGAAGGCCGCGACATCATGTCGCGTCTCTCGGTGAAGCTCGATCGCACCGTGCTCACCAACAACATCGACATCGCCGATTCGGCCGATGGCGTAGTCGCCACCACGCCGATCTTCGGTGGCAACACGCTCGTCACCACCGCCTTCACCGGTAGCGGCCCGCACCTCGCGTCGTTCCGTCCGAAGTCGTTCGCTGCAGAGTCCGCTGGTGGCGCTGCCGCTCAAGTGGTGGCCGCTGCGGTTCCCGACACGGGTGCTGCTGGTGCAGCCAAGGTGCTCGCCGTGCACGTCGAGGAGAGCACTGGTCCGAAGTTGGACGAGGCCGACATCGTCGTTTCCGGCGGTCGTGGTCTCGGCGAGTCGGGCAAGTACGGCCTCGTCGAGGATCTCGCCAAGTTGCTGAAGGGTGCTCCTGGTGCGTCGCGCGCAATCGTCGATGCGGGTTGGGTGCCCTACAGCTACCAGGTCGGTCAGACCGGCAAGGTCGTGAAGCCGAACGTGTACATCGCCGCGGGCATCTCCGGTGCCACGCAGCACATGGTGGGCATGAAGGGCTCGAAGAACATCATCGCGATCAACAAGGACAAGGAAGCCCCCATCTTCGGTGTGGCCGACCTCGGCATCGTGGGCGACGTCCACAAGGTGCTGCCGCAGTTGATCGACCT
>JBDKEO010000163.1:0-5276 GCA_039795205.1 Actinomycetota bacterium | reverse complement strand
TGATGAATCCATAGCCACGTGCGGAGTTGAAGAACTCCACCACGCCGGTGAACGTGCCACCCTGGGTACGACGCTCGGGGGCCACCAACGTTGCCGTCGAAGCCGCTTCCATCTGTGCATCGATTCCCACTTCGCGTTGCAAGGTGCGAACTGCGCGTTGAGCCGATTGGTCAACGAGTGATACCACGACTCCGGATGCGCCTGCACGGGCCGTACGGCCTGAACGGTGCACGTATGTCGCGGCGTCCTCCGGTGGATCGAAGTGGACGACGACGGCGACGTCATCGACATGCACACCACGCGATGCGACGTCGGTGGCCACGAGAGCCGAGACCGAACCCTTGGCGAAGTCGCGCAGTGCACGATCACGCTGTGCCTGGCTCCGACCTCCATGAATTGCGGCTGCGGTGAGACCGGAGCGAACAAGTTGTTGTGCCAAACGATCGGCACCGTGACGTGTGCGGCAGAACACCATGGTCGAGCCCATCTTCTCCACGATGCTCACGGTGTGCTTGGAGCGCTCGGCGCGATCCACTTTCCAGAACACGTGACGAGCCTTGGTAATGTCCGGCTTGGCTTCACCGATTTCGTGAATCACCGGTGACTGCTGCACCTTCTTCGACAATTTGCCGACGGCTCCATCGAAGGTGGCCGAGAACAACTGCACCTGGCGCACCTTGCTCGTTTGGTCCACGAGTCGGTGCACCGAGGGGAGGAAGCCCATGTCGGCCATGCGATCTGCCTCATCGATGACGACTTGATTCACGTCGGAGAGGTTGACCGATCCCATCTTGATGAGGTCTTCGAGTCGGCCGGGGCACGCGACGACGAGATCGACGCCCTTGTCGAAGGCCTTGATCTGCGGGCCGTAACCCACACCGCCGTAGATGGCGATGATGGAACGCCCGGCATCGCGCGCAAACGGCTTCAGCGCCTCGGCGATCTGATGAGCGAGTTCGCGCGTCGGCGAGAGGATCAGGCCAGTCGGCTTGCGGCGCGAACCCTTGCCCAAGTTGTTGAGCATCGGCAATCCGAATGCCAGCGTCTTGCCCGAACCCGTGGGCGCGCGGCCACACACGTCGAGGCCGGCAAGCGAGTCCGGAATGACCGCCGCCTGAATGGCGGTTGGAGTGGTGATGCCTTGGAGGGCGAGTCGTTTGACGACGTCGTCGGGCAAGCCAAGGTCAGAGAAAAGGGGGGTAGTCATGTTGATTCTTCCTGTCAATCGATCTGCACAAGCAACCGAGACAACGGAAGTCTGTACAACGTGACCCGAATGGTCACTGGAAACACCCTACCGTGCGCTTCACCATTTCGTTGACGAATATGTACAACGCGGTGAGGCCCGCCAGCACGAGTATCAGATGGATGGGAAGGTGCGTCAATCCAAGAACCTCAGCCAATGGCGAGTAGGGCAACGCGAGCGTGATCATTGCGACCGCGACACTCGTCCAGAGCAAGGCTTTGCCCGGCTTGCTCCGAAAGAACGGTCGTTGTGTTCGCAACACGAGCATGATCGCGAGTTCCGTGGCGGTGGACTCCACGAACCACCCACTACGAAAAACCTCGGCAGAGGCATCGAACACCACGCGCAACGTGAAGAAGGTGAGGACGTCGAACACGCTGCTCACCAGTCCGAAGACGATCATGAATCTGCGGATCGCAGTGATATCCCACCTTCGGGGTTGCTGCAACAGTTCCGGATCGACATCGTCCACGGCGATCGTGGTTCCCGGAATGTCGGAGAGAAAGTTGAGGAGCAGGATCTGGCGGGGAAGCAGGGGGAGGAACGGCAACACGATGGAAGCGGCAGCCATCGACAGCATGTTGCCGAAGTTCGCACTCGTCGTGACGCGCACGTACTTCATGGTGTTGGCGAACGTGCGTCTGCCCAGTCGTACTCCGTCAGCAACGACCGCAAGACTCTTGTCGAGTAGCACCACCGCGGCCGCGTGTTTTGCGACGTCCACCGCAGTGTCCACCGAAATGCCTACATCGGCTGCATGCAATGCGGCACTGTCGTTGATGCCGTCACCCAAGTAGCCGACGGTCTCGTTGAGTGCGCGCAGAGCACGAACGATCCGCTCCTTGTCGAGTGGGTTGATCTCGGCGAACACTTCCACGCCGACGATCCGGCGAGCAAGCTCGTCATCGTCCAACTCGGTGATCATGGACCCAGTCACCACATCGTCGACACTGAGGCCCACAGTTTCGGCGATGTGGCGAGCCGCAAGGTGATTGTCACCGGTGATCATCTTCACGCAAATCCCAAGCTGTGCAAGCTCGCTGATGGCATCGGTCGCGCCCACTTTCGGCGGATCGGAGAATGCAAGCAAGCCGCTCAACGTCATCTCCGCCTCGTCGGTCTTGGCGAGGTTGGTTTGCGCGGGCATTTCCCGCGTAGCCACTCCCAGAACGCGGTACCCCTCCGCGCTCAGGCGCTTGAACAGTGCCTCGATCGCCTCGTTGGCGTCGGCGATGGGTGTTCGTTCACCATTGATCAAGGCATGAGTGGACACCTCGAGGACGTTTCGAAACGCCCCTTTCGTCACGAGAAATGGAACGTCATCGCGCACCATCACCGATAGCCGTCTTCGCGTGAAGTCGTATGGAATCTCGTCGAGTCGCTGTGTCGGATCAACTGGCGGGGCGCCCATGAGGATCGCCTCATCCAGTGGGTTGGGAAAACCGTGTTGAAGCCCTGCGTTCAGTCGGGCGAGGCGCAAGACATCCGTGCTCGGGTGCCCCAGTAGGTCCAGTGCGGCGTCGAGTCGCGCACCACCGATGGTCAGGGTTCCTGTTTTGTCGGTGCACAATACGGTCATCGTGCCGAAGTCTTCGATCGCATCGAGACGTTTCACGATCACTCGTTCTTTGGCCATCTGGCGGGCACCGGTGGCGAGGCTCACAGCGACGATCGCGGGCAGGAGTTGCGGAGTGAGACCAACCGCAAGAGCAAGCGAGAAGAGCATCGACTCCACGACCGGTCGGTCGAGTACCAGATTCGCGATGAAGATCACGGTGACGAGAACTGCCATCGCTCGGACGAGCAACATACCGAACGCCGAGATGCCTTGTTCGAAACGCGTCGTGACGTCACGTGACTCCATCTCCGCGATCAACGATCCGAATTGGGTGGCATTTCCAGTGGCGGTTACACGCGCGATTCCCGAACCGCTGCTGACGTGTGTGCCGAAGTACATCGTTGATTTGCCATCGGGTCCCTTTTCCACGGGAAATGATTCGCCAGTCAAAGCGGATTCATCGAGGAGCAGGCTCTTGGATTCCAGAACGACACAGTCAGCTGGGACGATGTCACCCGCGTTGAGCACCACTGAGTCACCCACCTTCACGCTGCTCAGTGGAATGCTCGTCACGGTTCCGTCACGGAGCACCTCCACCTGCACCTCGATTCGTTGGAGGAGCACGTCGATCGCCCGATTCGCGTGATGCTCCTGCCAGAAGGCGATCGCTCCACTCGCCAACACGATGGCGAGAATGATCGTTGCATCGGCAACTTCTCCAAGCGCCATCGACAGTGCGGTTGCTCCGATGAGAATCAGGACGATCGGGCTCGTGAACTGCGAAAGCAACAGGCGTCGTGCGCGGCGTCGGCGACCGAATGCTGTGTCACTTTGCTCGAACTTCAGTCCCACCTCGTCATCGTGTCGCCAAGTGTCCGCTCGACGCAGGTACCGAAGTGTCGTTGGTAGTGTGCATGAATGCCCGAAAACAAGCCCTCAGTCACCATTCCCAATGAAGCACCACCTACCCAACTGAACATCGTCGACGATGTAGTGGGTACTGGTGATGAGGCAACGAAGGGCCGCAATGTTTCCGTGCACTACGTCGGTGTGGCGTGGAGTAACGGCAAACAGTTCGATGCATCGTGGGATCGCAACGAACCCTTCGATTTTCGTCTCGGCGCAGGACAAGTGATCCAGGGATGGGATGAAGGCGTTGCTGGGATGAAGGTTGGCGGTCGTCGCACTCTCACGATTCCGCCCGACATGGGGTACGGAAGTCGTGGTGCTGGTGGTGTCATCAAGGGCGGCGAAACATTGGTTTTCGTCGTCGACTTGTTGAACGTCTTCTAGTTCTTACTGACCCTTCGGCCAGCCGAAATGGGGTGATTCGTCGGTAGCCTGAAGGCAACCCAAACGTCGGGCAAATCCAATTGCGCGACGCAGGGAAGTGACAGGGACGACAGACAATGAACATCTTGGTGATAGGGGCGGGGGGTGTTGGAGCCTCCATGGCGTCCATCGCCGAGACCCGCTCGTTTTTCGACACATTCATCCTCGCCGACATCTCGGTGTCAAGAGCAGAGGATGCGCTCAAGCAGCTCGACGACCGTTCGCGATTCGTCGCCCGGCAAGTGGATGCTCGCGACAAGGAGTCGATCAAGACGTTGATCGCCGATGTCAAGGCCGATGTGGTGGTGAATGCGTGTGACCCACGTCTCAACGAGCCGATTTTCGAAGCCTGTTATGACAGCCACGTCAACTACATCGACATGGCGATGAACCTGAGCGAACCGCACCCTACGAACCCCTACGAGGAGGTGGGTGTTCCGCTTGGCAAGGCACAGTTGGATGCCGATCAGCAGTGGCGTGATCGGGGCATTCTCGCGCTCGTTGGCATGGGTGTGGAGCCTGGACTCTCCGACGTGTTCGCGCGATACGCGGCCGACAACCTCTTCGACACGATCGACGAGATCGGCGTACGTGACGGCTCCAACTTGTCGATCGATGGTCTCGACTTCGCCCCGACATTCTCGATTTGGACGACCATCGAAGAGACGTTGAATCCACCAATCGTGTGGGACGCCGAACATGGTCTGTACACCACCGATTGCTTCAGTGAGCCGGAGGTCTTCCATTTCCCTGCTGGCATCGGTCCGAGCGAGTGCGTGAACGTGGAGCACGAAGAGGTGCTCTTGATTCCGCGTGAGATCGATTGCAAGCGCGTCACGTTCAAGTACAGCCTCGGTGCCGAATTCATCGACTGGTTGAAGACGTTTGCTTACCTCGGTCTCGACTCCAAGGAGCGCATCAAGGTGGGTGACGTGAGCATCGCCCCGCGCGATGTGCTCGCCGCAGTGCTCCCCAACCCCGCCAAGCTCGGTCACGTGATGCACGGCAAGACGTGTGCCGGCACCTGGGTGAAGGGAACCTATGACGGTCAACCTCGCGAGTTGTACCTGTATCACGTTGCCGACAACGAAACGACGATGCGTGAGTGGGGTTCGCAAGCAGTGCTATGGCAAACGGCGA
>JBDKEO010000155.1:0-5126 GCA_039795205.1 Actinomycetota bacterium | reverse complement strand
TGCAACTCACCGGGATGAACGGCACGCACGCTGTGCGGAGCCAAGCCCACGGTCCAAGTGGTCCCGCCGGCGAGATCGTTCACGCGCTCCAGCCAGGCGCCGATCGAACCGTCACTGAATCGCTTCTGCTCGGGCAGTGGCTCTGGCTTGTCGAGACCTGCATGCAGGTACGCGGTGTCCAGCAATGCGAGACGGATTCCCGCCTGCGACGCGCCATCGACGAGGGCTCGCCCCATTTCGTTCTTGTCGTTGTACGGCGTTCCATCTACTTGATGATGCACGTAGTGAAATTCGCCGACACCGGTGATTCCGGCCAACACCATCTCGCCGTAGACCGCCGCCGAGAGTTCTCGGTAATTGTCCGGATCGAGCCGCTGCGCGAGGGCGTACATGGGATTACGCCATGACCAAAAGTCGCCAGAGCCGGCATGGGTGCGCCCGCGCAACGCACGATGAAATGCGTGGCTGTGACTATTGACGAGGCCGGGCATGACCAAGCCCTTGACGACAACGTCGTCGTTCGACCGATCTACGTCGACATCGACACCGACGATTGCGCCACCATCGATCGTGATGCGCACGCTGCGACTAGCCGACTCTCCACCGAGCCAGGCGTACTCGCAGTGCAACCGCATCACTGTTCGCGCATCGGTACGCGCACTCCGCGCTCGGCAGCCGTATTGATGGCGTGGTCGTAGCCGGCGTCCGCGTGACGAATGACTCCCATGCCCGGGTCGGACTTGAGCACACGCGACAACTTCTCCGCGGCGAGGTCGGTGCCGTCGGCAAGACACACCATGCCTGCGTGGATGCTGCGCCCAATTCCCACACCTCCACCGTGATGGATGCTCACCCACGTGGCTCCGGACGCCGTATTGACGAGTGCATTCAGTAGCGGCCAGTCAGCGATGGCGTCCGAGCCGTCGATCATCGCTTCCGTCTCGCGGTACGGCGAGGCGACCGAACCCGAGTCGAGGTGGTCACGACCGATCACGATCGGAGCTGACACTTCCCCACGCTTGACCATTTCGTTGAACCTGAGTCCAAGTCGATGACGCTCGCCGTAACCCACCCAACAGATTCGTGAAGGCAGGCCCTGGAAGGCGACGCGCTCTCGTGCCAGACGGATCCATCGCGCAAGACTCTCGTCTTCCGGGAACTCCTCGAGCACTGCCCGATCCGTTGCCGCAATGTCCTTCGGATCTCCGGAAAGCGCCACCCAGCGGAATGGCCCACGGCCTTCACAGAACTGCGGGCGAATGTACGCGGGCAAGAACCCCGGATAATCGAATGCGCGATCGAATCCACCGAGCTCGGCTTCACGGCGCAACGAGTTGCCATAGTCGAACACTTCGGCACCGGCGTCCATGAATCCGACCATTGCGGCGCAATGCGCCGCCATCGCAGCGCGCGAACGACGAATGAACTCCTGTGGGTTCTTTGCCAGTAACTCTTTCGCCGCATCTTCGCTCAGGTCGTTCGGGAGATACGAAAGCGGATCGTGCGCACTCGTCTGGTCGGTGACGATGTCCGCCTCGAAACCCATCTGCAGCAATTTGGGAAACACGTCTGCGGCATTTGCCACGAGACCAACGGAGAGCGCACGCTTCTCGGCCTTCGCCTTGCGGCAACGCGCGATGGCATCATCCAGGTTGTCAGCTACTTCGTCGAGATATCGCGTTTCCACGCGACGATTGACACGCCACGCATCCACGTCCACGCACAGAGCCACGCCGTCGTTCATCGTGACGGCCAAAGGCTGAGCGCCACCCATTCCACCCAATCCTGCAGTGAGCGTGATCGTTCCTGCGAGCGTTCCGCCGTACTTACGACGGGCGATCTCGGCGAAGCACTCGTAGGTGCCCTGCAAGATTCCCTGCGTGCCGATGTAGATCCACGACCCGGCCGTCATCTGGCCGTACATCGTGAGACCCATGTCCTCGAGTCGGCGGAACTCGTCCCAATTTGCCCAATCGCCCACGAGGTTGCTGTTCGCGATCAGCACACGCGGTGCCCACTCATGGGTTTGGAACACACCGACCGGCTTGCCGGACTGGACGAGCATCGTCTCATCGGGCTTCATCCCCTTCATCGTGCGCAACATGGCGTCATAGGCATCCCAGCTGCGCGCGGCACGGCCGGTGCCGCCGTACACGACGAGGTCGTCCGGTCGCTCTGCGACGTCGGGGTCGAGATTGTTCTGCAGCATGCGGTAAGGCGCTTCAATCTGCCAGTTCGCACAAGAAAGAGTCGTGCCTATGGGCGCTTTGACGGGGCGTGGTCCGGACATTTGTCCATTCTCGCTGAGGCGGGTGGATACCCGCAAGTGCTCAGCGCGGCAACAAACGTAAAGCGGTATTTACCAGAGGGGGTATCTCGCGCAGATACACCTCGTTCTCCACCCCGACGAACGAATCGATGCCTATCTCTTTGCGTGCATTCAAGTTGCTCGTCGAATTCAGCGCACCTGCAACGGCAGTCCTGATCACCTCGAGAGATGACACCGATCGCTTCTTCGAAACCTGCAACGGAGTCGCCGGCACCAACGGACCTTCGTCGATCACCGTCACTCCTGCCGTGAGAGCAGGACGATGCCGAGACAACAACTGGAAGGTGCCTGAGTCGATCGATGCGAAGTCGGCACGACCCTCTTGCAAAGCCTGCAAGCTTCCCGCATGTCCGCCACCCTGGATGTACGGCTTGACGAAGTCAGGGTCGTCGGTGACTCGTGAAAGTGCGCAGCCCAAACTGCACCATCCGCTCAGACTGAACACGTTGCTCACCACGGGGGCAAAGCCAGCGAGTTCCTCGAGTGAGCGAACGGAAAGACCCGGTCGTGTGACGATCACCGTTCGATACCAACCCCGCTCGTCGCTGATTCCTGCCCACTTGAATGTGCCGATCACGTCGACGAACGGTTGAAGTTCCTCGACATACGGAAGACCGCACGACTGGCTGAGATAGGTGGAGTCGGCTGTCCAGTGTTCGACCAATCCTGAGTGAACCGTGTTTTCTGGGATCCACGCTTCGACAGGCTCACCGATGTCACGTAGAGCGGAAGCCACGGACTCCACCAACTGCATCGTCACCGCGTGCACCTCGGGAAAGTCGTACATCGGCAATGAGACGTGTCGCATGACGATGCTCAACGCGAGGCGAAGAATCGCGGTTTGGCGAACACCTGCCGCACCCGCTCTTCGAAGTGCTCGAGTGGCAGGGTGTCGTACGCGGAATCGAATGCCTTTTGATCCCACTCATCCGCAAACTGCTGAGCCAACTCGAATGCAGGGTTGCCGACATGTCGTTCCCGAGCATTCGGGTCCATACCGAAGTGCTCGTAGTAGTGCTTGCCCTGGAAATCCTGATGGGCGGCAATCATGAAGTGCACGTCCGGGCTGACGTACGGCTCGAGGATTGCAGCCGCAATGGCCGGGTGATTCGGCACACTGATGGCCTTACCGATGTCGTGACACAAAGCCGCCACCACCACCTCGTCAGTGGCGCCCGCACGCTCTGCACGAGTCGCGGTTTGCAAGGCATGGGTCAACTGATCAGTCGCGAAGCCGTCGTCGATGTGGGCAAGTGACCGCAACAGCCCGAGAACCGTCTCTGCCACCCGCGGCTGGTTCTTCGCTGTCTCTCGAGAGATCGTCATCCACTCTTCCTTCGTGGAGACATCCATGCTGGCGAACGAGGCTCGATCCATCGCCCTATCCAACCAGCGGGTGTCATCGTCGTCAAGATTCGCTCGCTTAGCCTTGCACGTGGTGGGAATTCGTCGCTTTCTGGTACTCGGACTGGCCGCATTGGCCGCGTGTTCCAGTCCAACTGGTGAAGCATCCGTCTCACTTGCCCCACTGCCCACCAGCCCAGTAGCGATGACCGTTGCGCCGACGACTTCGGTGACTCCCGAGACGACCGTTCCCAGCACACTCCTCCCAGAGGATGGCAAACAGGCCACTCAACGGACTCTCCGACTCGTCAACAAGATTGCCGACGATTCACTCCAACCCAAGAGCATCGTTCATTCGGGCACCGGACTCTTCTTTGCCCAGAACATGATGTACCGCCACAACGTGACGGTGCTCGATCGCGCCGGCTCGATCGTTGCTCGTGTGAATGACCGCGTCAACCTGCGCAACTTCGGAATTGATCCAGGCAAGCGTGGCGCGGTCGTCAAGGGCTCGCCGGTCGAGGCTGCATTCACCAGTGACGGTCGCTACGCGTACGTCTCCAACTACAAGATGTATGGCGACGGGTGGAATCCCATTGCGGATGACACCTGCCAAGGACGCAACTGGGATCCGAGTTTCGTCTACCGCATCGACACCACCACATTCACCATCGACCAGGTGATCCCTGTCGGCGCCGTACCGAAGTTCCTCGCCGTGACGCCGGATAACTCGACCCTCATCGTCTCCAACTGGTGCTCACTCGACGTCTCGATCATCGATCTGACCACTCTCACCGAGAATGGCCCTGTCGAGGTCGGGCTGCACCCCCGCGGAATCGCCATTTCTCGTGACTCGAGCGTGGCGTATGTCGCAGTGATGGGCGGGGCCAAGATCGTGGCGATCACACTCGCCGACCTTTCTACGCGGATCATCGAATCGGCAGGAACTACGCCCAGGCATCTCGTGCTGTCACCGGACGACAAGGTCCTGTACGTCACGAACAATCTGTCTGGCACCGTTCGAGCAATCGATGTCGTTTCGGGAAAACTGCTGCGCTCAGTTCGGAGTGGTACGGAACCACGCAGCATGTCGATCAGCGAGGACGGTACGAGCCTCTACTTGGTGAACTACGAAGACGCCGCACTCACCAAGATCGATACGTCATCGATGGAGGTGATCCAGTCCATCCAGACAGGCATTCGACCCGTTGGCATCACCTACGACCCTGCCACTCGCAGTGTGTGGGTGGCGAACTACTCGGGAAGTCTGTGGGTCTACGAGGACCGTTAGACGGCGACTCGCGACGAAGACAACCGGCGGCCCACCTTTTCGGTGCGCTCCATGTGACGGAGAATGTTCTCTCGGGCCTTCTCCGCTTCGCTCGTGAGTCCTGTGACTTCCTCGATCTTCCAATGGCGCTTGACTACTGGCACCAAGATCTGGTCGTGGTGA